>NZ_BDLP01000300.1:0-5373 GCF_001950415.1 Roseomonas sp. TAS13 | reverse complement strand
GGATGCTCCAGCTAGGACAGCCCGAGTATGTCCGTGTCACCTGATCGAAGCACCCTACCAGCGGGCTGCGTCGGTAGTCCGGATCCCTGCACCATAGTCCCTGTTCGAGACGACCTTCTGCAGTCCGGCCTCGGGATGGGAGAAGCGACATGGCCAGGAGAGCCGCGCCGCCATGGCTATCGTGCAGGCAGGCGGGCGAGACGGCGGCGAGTAGGAGCCGACCATCGGTGTCCACCAGGGCGTGGCGCCTGCGCCCGCTCACCTTCTTTCCGGCATCGCAGCCGCGGACACCCTTCACGCCGACGCCGCCCGAGCGGGCGGACTGGGCGTCCAGCACGGCCGCCGTCAGCGAGGCCTCCCGTCCGAACCGCTCGCGGTCGGCCATGGCCGAGGCATGAGCCAGCCGCGCGAAGGTACCTGAACGCGAGAGACGCAGGAACCATCAATGCGCGGTCCCGGGCGGCGGGAAGTCGCGCGGTAGATGCGCCCAGGCGCAGTTGGTGCGGAGCACGTAGAGGATGGCATCGACCAACCGCCGCATCGGCCAGGACCAGGGCCCGCTCGGCATCGGTCAGGCACGTTGCATAGGGCTGGGAACCGCGCGCAAGCTGCGCGCGGGCGGCAGGGTCCACATGGGCCACCTCGAAGGACGTCAAACACCCTCCGAACGCGCAGAACCCCCGCCGCTCAACTCATTTCAGCCGTCATGAAGCGGGCTCTGAGTTTGCGCTAACTGTGCCGATGCCTCCAGGGCGGCCTTCGGGTTGCCCTTTTTTGTTACCCAAGCCCTAGCCTGGCCATCTCTACCTTAGGTATCGCGGGCGGGGAGGGGTGCAGCACCAAGCCCTCCACCTCGATATCGACCCTGGCCTCTGGATAGACCGCCATCGCCAGGGTGAGCGCGTCGTTGAAGGTGGGCTTGAAGTGCTTCACCTGAGCAAAGCCTCCCCCGAACTGGTTGTGCAGGGAGAGCCAGGAGATCGGCGTTGGCTTGCTCAGCACATGCAGCCGGTAGGCGAGCCAGATATAGATGTCGATCGCCATTGACTTTGTGCCGATGATGCGCAGAGCCTCCTCCCGCACCGGCACGGGATGATCGCGCAGAGAGCGGAGGAAGTTGTCGTCCAGCTTCACCTTCTCCTGCCACAGAGACCCCTGCCCTGTGGTGTCGAGGGGGCCTAGCGACATGCCGCCGCTGACGAAGGCGCCGTTCTCGAACGCCCTTACCCCCGGCTTCTGCACGAAGAATGTCAGACGGCAGGCTGAGATGCGTCGGGCCTGTTCCGCCACCAGCTTGTAGTTCTTGCCGCCCGTGGCGATCCCCATGCGCCCCATCCAGGCGCTCATGGAGCGACCGAGCTCCACTTCTCCGCAGCCTGTCCGGATGGCCTCGGTCTGCAGGTAGAGGAGGATCATGCGGGCGATGGAGCCGTAGGGGACGCCGACCGGCGCACCGCCCTTCCCCAGACCCGAAGAGACCTGCAGGGTGACGTGAGGGCCACCGCTTCGCTCCCAGAACGTCTCCTCGATGCGCTTGTGCGGCAGGGCGGTCATCGCGAACCCGGCATGCGTGATACCCAGCCTGCAGTCTTCCTCGGCCAGAATCTCGGCCGCGGCCTCCACCACCTGGCGCTCGGCCTTGGTAGTGACCATCGTCCTGGCGGTGTCCACGCCATACTGAGCGATCAGGCTGTGCATCTTGCCCATGAGCCCCTCTATGGCAGGAAGTATCCATAACGAAAGATCGGACTCTACCGACCGGGCTATTTGAAAGGTATTTGATTCTAACTATTAGATTCGTCGGCAGAGTCCGGTGGATAAGTCGAGTCTGGTCGGTAGAGTCCGACAAGCAGGTCGGTAGAGTCCGACACCCGATAGCCTCTTCCTGTGGGCGACTCGATCCGGTCGGTAGAGTCCGACCCTCCCCCCTGCAAATCCTTAGCGAATCCATGGTCTGGACCGTCACAAGCTCCGAAAACATCGGACTCTACCGACTGCGTCGATCCCCTATATCGGACTCTACCGACCGAACCCTCCCAGTATCGGACTCTACCGACCGCTGCATGCATTATGCAGTGTTATGCAGGCGTGTCAGTTCCTGCTCAATCTCCAACAGGCGCCCCTCCAGCTTGGCCTTTTCCTGAAGCAGAAGTGCCTTGAGGCTCGGCTGTGCCGCTGGCGCCTGACGGGATTTGCGCCAGGCTATCAGCTCGGCTCGCCGTAGATCCGGCCGCAGCAGCCCTTCCTCCTTGGCGGCACTGAGCGTTCCCGCGTCGAGCGTGCTCAGTAGGTAGATTGTGGAGTAGGACCCGGGAAGTTGGCTGATCTGCACCTCGCGGCTCTGCTCCATACCCAGGGCCCATTGGGCCGCCTCGCGAAGCTGGTAGGCCGTGCGCGTGGAGAACGGCAGCTTGCTCTGCACCATCGCTTCGTATTCGCCGTAGGGCAGCATCTCCTTGGCGTTGATGAGGAGACGGCCGATGGAGAGGAAGCTGTCGTGCGCCGACTTCCACAGGCGCTCGATCTCGTTCACGAACTGGTCGGTGTCCTGGGGAGCGACCCTGGCGAACTCCAGGGCCTGAACCCTTGAATCCCCCTCGATCAGAACAGGGACGGGTGCCTCGTCCAGAGTAAGACGGCGCTTGCTCATGCGACCTCCTTGCGGCCCCAGACGCGGTTCTGGATGTAGCTCCAGATCGCCTTGATCTCGTCGGCGCCGACATGATTGGGCACATCTACCAGACCGAGGCCCTTGGCACCGGCCCTGGCATAGTCGGTGCGATCGGCAACCTCGACGGGGCACAGGTCGCCAGCCTTTATCAGGTAGTTCTTCACTGCGTTCACGTTGGCCCGCGGCTTGATGAAGTTCATGACGATGACGTGGGGCCGCCCACGATCCCGCAGTAGGGACACAAAAGGCGCCACGCTCTCTGCATCGTCGAAGGTGGGGCGCGAGGGCACGACCACCAAGTCCGCGGCCTGCAGCAGAGCGTGGAATGCCTTGGGCTGGGTCTCGATGCTGGGAGGCGTGTCCATGATCAGAACCTCGTAGCCGCTCAGTTCATCGTCATCCAGCAGCGCATCCGCGGTATCCCAGGCCACCTTGAAATGCGGGATCGCTGGGGAGTTCTTGGGCCGACGACGCGACCAGATGGTGAGGGTGGCCTGGGGGTCGAGATCCGCGGTTGCAACCTTCAGACCTTCGCAAGCAGCCGCGGCAGCGAGATTGCGAGCCATCATGGTCTTGCCACTGCCGCCCTTGGGCGAGGCGACCAAAATACGTTTCAAGACACCGCCCCCTAACGTGAGAAGCGACGGTTATCATAGGTCCGCGGAGATTGGCGAGAGTGTCGGGATCACTGGCCGGTCAGTGATCTCGGCCTATGACATGGATCAGGCAAAAATGAAGTCGCTCGCCTGCACCGTCGTGTCGTGAACCACGATGATCGCCCCGTCCCCCAGGTCGATCGAGGTTGCCTTGGCATCATAGTTGCCGATCAGCGAGCCCTTATCTCGACTCGTATGAGGCGTGTTGGCAAGCGGCGTTGTCAGCTTCGTCGTCGTTCGGGCGGGGGTGAGCCGGGCAAAGGCAGCGAGAAGCCCGCTGCGACACTCGTATCCGGCGGAACTGTCGTTCCCACCAAGATGCCTCATTCAGGGCAGGCCGGCTCGGGGTGGTGGGACCCATCTTTGGCGACGGCTTGTTGAACCCCGTCGAGCTCCGGTCACGCACCACCCCCGCCCGACACGACGCGCCCGATGGCGGCGCCGGTCGAACCTCGTCGTTCAGGCCGCGGCTGGCTTCAGGCGCGCGCCTTCGGGGACCAGTCCGGTGGTGACATAGCGCCACAGGGCGACCAGGAGCTTCCTGGCCAGGGCGACGGCGGAGATCTTGCGGATGCGGCCGCGGATCTCGCCGACGCGCTTGGTGAACCACTGCGCGAGGGCAGTGCCGGGCTGGTAGCGCAACCAGAGCCAGGCGAGCTCGACCATGCTCTTGCGCAGGAGGGAGTTGCCCGCCTTCGAGATGCCCTGGTCACGGTGCCGGTCGCCACTGGCGAACGGGCTGGGCGTGAGCCCGGCATAGGAGGCCACCTCCTTGCGGTTGGCAAAGGGCCGGTATAGCGCCTCGCGCACCAGCACGGTCGCCAACTCGGTGCCGATGCCGCCACAGCGGCGTCACGCTCGGCCTCTACGGCCACGATCTGCTCGAGCACGAGTTCCAGACGGAGAAACTCACGCTCGATCTCCCGACGCAGACAAGGCGGCAGCACCCGGCCGTCGCCGGTGCGCAACGCCCCCAAGGGTTCTGTTGCAGATTTGCGGCGCTGCCTCGGGCAGGTACAAACCACGGCATGGCGAGACGACGGAGAGTGGCCTCGGTTAGGCCGGACCAGTCCATCAAGGGGCGGCAGTTCACTGCGGAGGTGATCCTCTGGGCGGTCCGCTGGTACCTGACGTTCCCGATCAGCTACCGCGATCTCGAACTGATGCTTGCCGACCGTGGTGTGGACGTCGCACACACCACCCTCTTCCGCTGGACCCAGACCTACGCACCGGAGATCGAGAAGCGGATCCGGCCGCATTTGCGGCCGAGCAACGGTTCTTGGCGGGTTGACGAGACCTACGTTCGCGTGAAGGGCCGCTGGATGTACCTATACCGTGCGGTCGACAGCCGTGGGCAGACCATCGACTTCCTGTTCTCGGCCAGGCGCGACGCAGAGGCCGCGAAGCGCTTCTTCCGCAAGGCGCTGGGGCAGCCGCATACGGTGCACCCTCGCACCATCACGGTGGACAAGAACCCGGCCTACCCCTGTGCCATCGAGCAGATGAAGGTGGAGGGCGAGCTATGGCGCCTCTCTCGCCTACGGCAACGCAAATTTCTCAACAACATTGTGGAACAAGACCACCGGCGCGTGAAACGGCTGTTCAGACCTGGGCTTGGCTTCGGCAGTTTCCATACGGCACGACGAACACTGGCGGGCTACGAGGCGATGGCGATGGTGAGGAAAGGGCAGCTTCGGAAGATCGGCGGACACGACCGTGGTGCATGGATCGGTGGCGGGAAGGGGCTGCTTGCGGTAGGATGGGGATCCCCCCAGCGCCAGGAGCGATCCCGCTTGCCCTTCAAAGCCAATGCTGGCCGCCGGCATCACATCCCGAGGCCGCGGTACCGGGCGACGAACTGGGCGACCTACGACGCGGCGCTGCGGGATCGGGGCAGCCTGACGGTGTGGTTCACCGAGGCGGCGATCGCGGCGTGGCGGGCCGAACCTCGCACCACGCGGGGTGGGCAGGCGCGGTACTCGGCACTGGCGATCAGCACGGCGCTGACGCTGCGAGCGGTGTTCCGGCTGGCGCTGCGCCAGACCG
>NZ_BDLP01000299.1:0-5410 GCF_001950415.1 Roseomonas sp. TAS13 | reverse complement strand
GCCGCCCGCGGCCTGGCCGTTTCCGCCGGGCCCTGGCGCTCCTGATGCCCCGGGGCTGCGGGCGCCCGTTCCCGGAGCCGGTCGCATCCGGGACGGGACTGCGCCGAACCCGGCGGAACGTGGCAGGGGCCCTACGGGCGCGCCTCGATGACCATGCTGAACGGCGTCTCCATCGCCCTGCGCACGGTGCCGAAGCCGCCTTGCCTGATGGCACCGGAAATGCGGGCGAACCCCGCCTGCGCGCCGAGGGCCGCGCCCACCGGCTGGTCGAGCGAGGTCGGCACGCAGATCATGGTCGAAGCCGCGTAGTAGAGGCGGCCCACCGGGTTCAGGTTCTCCTCCAGCCGGTCGCCCGCCCGCGGCTCGACCACCATCCAGCAGCCTTCCGGCTGCAGCGACCGGAGCACGTGCCGGGCCGCCCCGGCCGGGTCGCCCATGTCGTGCAGGCAGTCGAAGAAGGTCACGAGGTCGAGGTCCCGGCCCGGGAAGTCACTGGCCAGCGCGACCTCGAACCGCGTGTTGGCCGTCACGCCATGTTCCTCCGCATGGCGCCGGGCCTGTTCCACCGAGCCCGGATGGAAGTCGTATCCGGTAAAGCGGGAATTCGGGAAGGCCCTGGCCATCAGGATCGTGGAGAAGCCATGGCCGCAGCCGACATCGGCGACCGCCGCCCCGCGCTCCAGCTTCGCCACGACATCCCCGAGCGCGGGCAGCCAGGACGCCACGAGGTCGCGCTGATAGGCGGGGCGGAAGAAGCGCCCGACGGCGCAGAACAGGCAGGGCGCCTGCCCTCCCCAGCCGACGCCCTTGCCGCTGCGGAACGCGCTCTCCACCAGCGGCTCGTTGTCCATCAGCGCGGCCGCCATGTCGAAGCCGCCCTGCATGAAGAGCGGCCCCTCGGAGTCGGCGAGGAGCATCGCCTGCTCCGGCGGCAGGGTGAAGCGTCCGCTGCCGGGATCGTAGGACAGATAGCCGGAGGCCGCCTGATGCGAGAGCCATTCCCGGGCATAGCGTTCGGCCACGCCCGCCTCCGCTGCCAGCTCGGCCGGGGTCATGGGTCCCCGGGCCTGGAGCGCCTTGTAGAGGCCCAACCGGTCACCGAGACGGACGAGTGCCACGCTGCAGGCACCGCCGAGATCGCCGAGCATCTGGCTTATCACCTGGTGAAGCTTCGTCTCGTCCATGCTGCCTGTTCCTCCCATGCATCCATGTCCCGTTCGCGGCATCGGGCCAGCGCGTCGCGGGATCGGAAGCCGGGCCGGGCATGGCATGTCGCGACGATGGCCATCCGCCGTCCCGTCCGCGAACCGGGGAAGAGTTCCCGGCGGACCGTGCATCCGTCCGGCCCGCCGCGGCAAGTTAATTTCGAAACCGAACCTATGTTGCGCCGCCATCCGTCGCCAGCCTTCCTTCGTCGCGGCCTTGACCCCGGATGCCTCTCACCTAGGCTCGCGGCGCATTTCCGATGGAACGCGACATGACGCTGGCGATGGGCTGGGACGAATGGGCGAAGCATGACGCGGTGGCGCTGGCCAATCGCGTCCGGGCCGGCGAGGTGAGCGCGGCCGAACTCGCCGCCCAGGTCGCCGCCGGCATCGCCAAGGTGAACCCCGCGCTCGGCGCCGTGGTCGAGGTCTTCGAGGATCTCGTCGCCGAGCCCTTCCGGGACGGCACCTCCCCGGATGGCCCCTTCGCCGGCGTGCCCTATCTGATGAAGGATCTCGGCCCCACCCTGAAGGGCCGGTTGCAGGAGATGGGCTCGCATCTCATGCAGGGGAACCGGGCGCAGGCGGACAGCTTCCTCGCCGGGCAGATCCGCCGCGCCGGGCTGAACATCCTGGGGCGCACCACCACGCCCGAATTCGGCTGCTGCTCCGCCGCCGAGAACCCGGCGATGTATGTGACGCGCAATCCCTGGAACACGGGCTACACCACCAACGGCTCCTCCGCCGGCACGGCGGCGGCGGTGGCGGCGGGGGTGCTGCCGATCTCGCATGCCACGGATGGCGGCGGCTCGATCCGCATCCCGGCGGGCGCCACCGGCAATATCGGGCTGAAGCCCTCGCGCGGCGTCTTCTCCATCGCGCCCTATGCCTCGGACCTGACCGGCCTCGTCTCCATCCAGGGCTGCCACAGCCGCACGGTGCGCGACACGGCGCTCTTCGTCGATGCCTGCCGCGGCGGCGCGCCGGGCGAGTTCATGCCCTACTGGAAGGCGGACGAGGCCTATTCGGCGCTGATCCGGCGCGACCCGAAGCCGCTGCGCATCGCGCTGTCGCATGAATGGGGCGACTACCGCGCGGTGCCGCATTTCGTGGCGGAGCTGGAGCGCGTGGGCCGCCTGCTGGAAAGCCTGGGCCACCATGTCGAATGGGCGCTGCCACGGGTGGATTTCCGCGCCGCCTTCGCCGCGCAGACCACCTGCTACGTCAGCAACTTCGCGCAGACCGTGAACAACCTGATCGCGCCGCTCGGGCTGGACCGCCCGCCGGCGGACAAGGTGGAGCCGATCAACATCCGCATCTGGGAGGCGGGCATCGGCACCAGCTTCACCGAGCGGGCGCGGATGCAGGCGGTGTTCAACAGCACCTCCCGCGCCTTCGGAGAGTTCTTCGAGGAATGGGACATCATCCTCACCCCGATCACCGCCCTGCCGACACCGGTGATCGGCACCACCGAATACCTGACGATCAGCGACAATCCGGATGTCTATGACTGGTTCGGCAATCTCTGGCGCAACTTCGCCTATACGCCGCTCTCCAACCTCTGCGGCATCCCGGCGATCTCCCTGCCCCTCGCCTGGCAGGAAAGCGGGTTGCCGCTCGGCATCCAGGCGCAGACGCGGCAGGCGGGGGACGGGCTGCTGCTGCAACTGGCGGCGCAGGTCGAGCGCGCCATCGGCGGGCGCTGGAACGACGGGAAGCGCCCCGGCGTGCATGTGACGGCGGGCTGAGGCGGCCGGGGCCCTGGGACGGGCACCGCCTCGCCCCGGGGCCATTCGGCCTACTCGTTCCGCAGCAGCGGCGCAGGGCGCACCCGCAGCGCCAGCGCGGTGCCGACCCAGCCCATGCCGAGGGTGAGCACGGCGCAGCCCAGCACGGTCAGCAGCAGCGTGCCGGGCAGGAAGGCCCAGTCCATGCGCATCACGAAGCGCACCACGCCCCAGGAGGCGAGCGTCCCGGCCGCCGCCGCGATCAGCCCCGCCGTCACGCCCAGCAGGCCGAATTCCACCAGCCAGGCATTGCGGATCTGCGCCCGGGTGGCGCCCAGCGTCTTGAGCACCACCGCGTCGCGGATGCGCCGCGCCTGCCCCGCCGCCACCGCGCCCGCCAGCACCAGTGCCCCGGCGACCAGCGTCAGCGCCGCCGTGGATGTCATGGCCATGGCGAGCTGCCCGAGCGTCTCGCCCAGCGCGTCCAGCGCCTCCTGCACGCTGATGCCGGTGACGTTGGGGAAGGTGTCGGTCACGGCGCGCAGGATGCCGCCCTCGGCGGCCTGATCGGCGCGGATCGTGGCGATATGCGTGTGCGGCGCGGATTCCAGCAGGCCGGGCGAGGCGACCAGGGCGAAGTTCAGCCCTAGGCCGCGCCACTCGATGTCGCGCAGCGAGCCGATGCGGAATTCCAGGTCGCGGCCCAGGATGTTCAGCGTCACCGTATCGCCCAGCCCGACGCCCCAGCCGCGCGCGAGATTGGCGTCGAGCGAGACCAGCGGCGGCCCCTTGTAGTCCGGCGCCCACCATTGCCCGGCGGTGAGGCGCGTGCCTTCCGGCGGCGTCGCGGCATAGGTCAGGCCGCGGTCGCCGCGCAGGGCCCAGGCGGAATCCTCGCTGACCTGGAGCTGTTCCACCGGGATGCCCTTCACCGCCACGATGCGGGCGCGCAGCGAGGGCACGCGCTGTTCCTCGTGCACGCCCGGCAGGCCCTGCACCAGCGCGTCGAAGCGCTGCGCCTGGTCGTTCTGGATGTCGATGAAGAAGAAGCTCGGCGCGCCGTTCGGGATCTGCTCGGTGATCTGGCGGCGCAGGTTGCCCTCGATCAGCGCCACCGCCGCCAGGGTGGTGAGGCCGATGCCCAGCGAGACCAGCATCAGCGCGGTCGGCGCACCGGGGCGGTGCAGATTGGCGAGGCCCAGCCGGATCTCGGGGCGCCGTACCGTGCGGAAGCGGCGCGCGGCCGCCTGGAGCGCCCAGGCGCCGATCCGGAACAGCCCCAGCGTCGCCGCGGCGCCCAGGCAGAACCAGAGGGCGAAGAGCTTCTGCTCGGAGCTGAACACGACCAGCGCCACCAGTAGGACGACCACGGCCGCGTTCACCAGCAGCAGCCACAGGCGCGGGCGCCCGGCCACCGGCTGCACGGCGTCGCGGAACAGGGCCGCGCCGGGGATCTCCCGCGCCCGCCCCAGCGGCCAGAGCGAGAAGGCCAGCGCCGCCAGCAGCCCATAGACCGCCGCCAGCAGCAGCGGCAGCGGATAGAAGCCGAAGCGTGGCGGCACCGGCAGCACACCGGCCAGGGCCTGCGCCGCCAGCCAGGTCAGCCCCATGCCGCCCAGCAGGCCGATCGCGATCCCCAGCGCCGACAGCACCAGGAGCTGCAGCAGGTAGGTGGCGAAGATCACCCGCGCCGGGGCGCCCAGGCAGCGCAGCGTGGCGATGGTCCGCGCGCGCCGGTCCAGCCAGGCGCGCACGCCGGTCGCCACGCCGATGCCGCCAACCAGCAGGGCCGTCAGCCCGGCCAGGGTGAGGAAGGAGGCGGCATTGTCCACGAAGCGCCCCACGCCCGGGGCGCCGTCCGAGGCGTCGCGGATGCGCCAGCCGCTGTCGGCGAAGCCCTGGGCACGCAGGGCTGCGGTGAAGCGCGCCTCCTCCGTCCCGGGCGGCAGGCGCAGGCGGTAGGCATAGGTCACCAGCGATCCCGGCTGGATCAGCTCGGTCGCCGGCAGGGCGGCGAGCGGAACGATGGCGCGCGGCCCGAACTGGAAGGCGCTGGCCACCTTGTCGGGCTCGGAGGCCACGGTGCCGCGCAGCACGAAGCGGGCCTCACCGATCCGCACCGTGTCGCCCACCCTCATTCCCAGCCGGTCGAGCACCAGACGGTCCAGCGCCAGGGGCCAGCGGCCCTCCGCGTCGGGCCGGTCGCCCAGGGGGCCGGGCGGGTCCAGCTCCAGCGTGCCATAGAGCGGATAGGTCCCGTCCACCGCCTTCAGCTCCACCAGCGAGCGATCGATGCCGGAGCGCGGCTCCGTGTCCGGTCCCGTGGCTGCCACGCCGCCACCTTCACCGCGCGGGGCCACCGCCATGGCGCGCATGGAGACCACCTCGCTGACCCGCGCGCCTTGCGCCTCCAGCCAGCGTCGCCCCTCCTCCGGCATCGGGCGCTGCGAGGCCCGGACCTCCAGGTCGCCACCCAGG
>NZ_BDLP01000298.1:0-5488 GCF_001950415.1 Roseomonas sp. TAS13 | reverse complement strand
GTAGATGTGATCAAGAGACAGCCTGTAGCGCGACCATGGCGCCCAGGCTGGACGACAGCCCAGCCAGCACCGGGGCGAGCGGGTCCCGCTCTACCCTGGCGGTTTCGGCCGCGGCTTCCAGATCGGCGCGAGCCTGGCGCATTGCCTCCCCCACGTCGGGGAGCTGCGCGCCCTCGCCAGGAGGGCCGGCCGGCGTCGGCGCCGCGGCGCTCACGGAAACCAGGAGCGGATCGGCGCCAGCGCCTGATCCATGCTCGCCATCCACTTGCGGACGCGAGAGCGGTTGAGCGGGCCGAGCGGCCCGACAGGCGCGCGGCCCTGCGGTTCCTGGCCGTCGCGCGCCAGGCTGAACGAGAGCCGCTTGGCCTCGATCTCGTTGGCCACGGTCGCGTCCAGCCGCGGCATCCAGATCGGCACCGCCCCGCGCGCCACGGCCTCGCGGAACGCGGAGTGATTGAGGACCCAGCCGAACGCTTCTTCCCGCGACTGCGTGGGGGACACCAAGCCCTCGTTGAGGATCAGCGCCGTCGCCGCCGGCGCAAACACCTTCTTCTCGAAGGAGGCGAGGGAGGAGAGATCGTCCACGCGCGGGCCGAGGGTGTAGATCGCGACTGGCGACACACCGGCTTCCTCCATTACGTCGCCCAGGTCGGGCGCATCGTCCAGCAGCCGGCTGAGGCTGGTATCGCCGCCGCCCAGGTCCAGCAGCGCCGAACGCTTCTCCTCCATCGCGAATCGAAGCAGCTCTTCCAGCCATGCCGCGACACTGGCGGCCTCGTTGGTGGGCGGCTGGTCAACGCCGTCCACGAAGGCGGCCAGGGAGCGGTTCTGTGGGTCCAGGGCGGCCGCCAAGACCTCGCTGCCGGTCGCGGCGGCGGCTTCGAGGATGTAGCGCAGCAGGGTGGTCTTGCCCGACCGCCCCGGGCCACTGACGAACCACACCTTGGGCTTCCCGGTCAGGTCGAGGATCGGCCCGGAAGGTGTCAGGGACGAGGCCGCCGCATCGAGCGCGGAGGGGGGCAGGCCGATGGTGGCTTCCGGGGCGTCAAAGCTGCGCTTGCGCTGGAACAGGCGGACGATGCTCGCGCCACCCTCGGCCGCGGGAGGAGCATCGGCGCCGGGAATGGCGGTCGGCTTAGTGGCCATGTTCGGTTCCTTCCAAGTCATTGCCTAAGCCGAGCAATGCCGAACTTCGGCTTAGCTGGCGGATTGACCCCCTCCGACAGGTTCACGGGTGAGTTGTCGGGCGCGGGTGGGCGAGGGGGGATAGGCGAAGGCGTCGTCGTGAGAGGCTGTGGCAACGCGGCAGACGCAGGAGGGGCGGCCGGTGCCGGCGTCGGCGCAGGAGAGGGCACCACGGAGGCGGGGATGGCCCCGGCAAGATTGCGAGCCTGAGCCCGCTTCACGTCTGCCCGGACACGCCACCATGTTTTGCGGGTGCGCTCCGGGGTGGCCGGCTTTCCGGTGCTGTCCGTGATGCCCAGGGATGCGAACTCGGCCGCCAGGGCAGGCCAGTTTGGGCGAACCTTCCCAAACTGCGCGGCTAGGTTCTCGTGATGCTGGCGCATCCATTGGTAGAGCCGAGAGCGCGAAGAACCCTGGTCCGCGGCCCGCAGCACCCGAGCTAGAGCGTCCTCATCGTCAGGCATGCCGGGCCGGCCATCCTAAGATCGTTGCCGCCTGCATCATGCCAAACGTCCCTAGAAGCGTCCACTGCTCTGTCCCTTTTTGATATCCGAAGCATCCCCAAATTTTCCTCTGGTGTCCCCAAAACGTCCCAAGGCGTCCCCTATGGCGTCCTCAAAGGGGCAGGGGAGGGGAAGAGAAGTCTTCTACAGACCAATGCACCCTAGAAGGTGCTGGTCTCATCCCCAGCGGAGATGGTTCATTGGCGCCCGACCACCCGACGCCGAGGAAGCCGCCATGTCAGACGCCATCACCGCCGAGCTGGCCCGCCTCCGGGACACCGTTGAGACGCTGACCCAAGGGCTGCGGATGATGGTGGAGACACAGGCCACCCACACCGAAATGCTGCAAGCCATCCTTGAGGCGGCGACCGAGGAAGCCGGCGAGAGCCCGCTGCCGGGCTTGCTGACGCAGATCGTGGAACGCCTCGACGAGCAGACTGGAATCCTGCACCGCATCGAGGCTGCGGCCGACGGTGGGCCGGTCGAGGATGCCCAGGACGACGAGCGCCACGCCGGCCGGCGGCCGGGGCCGCCGTCGCGTCAGTAGCAGGCCCGGCCGGTGCTGACCTTCCGCAAGGGCGCGGCCACCGTCACCCCTGGCGGTGCGCGGGCGATGGCAGACCACCTGATGGAAGAAACCCTCTCGCCCGAAGCCGTGGCGATGGGGGACTACTATACCCGGAACCGGGCGGCCGAGCTGGGGGCCGGGCCGGGACCGGGCGGCGAGGCAGGACCGGAGGCGCCGAACCGGGGCACTCGGCCGCAGCCGCGGCGAGACATGCACCCCGGTCTGGCGGCGGCGCTGGGATTGGACCCGCACGGCACGCCGACCGTGGAGCAGGTCAGTCAGATCCTCGCCGGTCGGCGGGCGGACGGCGCCGAGCTGGCGACGAACGAGGCCGCGACCACGCGCAGCGTCAGCTACATCGACCTGTGCTTCTCCGCCCCCAAGAGTGTCAGCCTGGCGTGGGCGTTCGCCCCGACCGAGGCCGAGCGGGCGACCATCCTCCAAGCGCACCGGGACGCGGTTGACGCCTCGCTGCGCTACGTCGCCCGGGAAATCGGCCAGGTCCGCCGCGGCAAGGCCGGCAGCGGAGGCACCGAGGCCGGGCACATCGCGTGGATCGGCTTCGAGCACTTCACCGCCCGCCCGACCGCGAGCGTGGTCGTCACCGACCAGAGGACGGGCGAGGACCGCACCGAGTTCTTCACCCTCCGCATGGAGCGCGATCCCTCGGGGGCAGGGGACCCCCAGCTCCACACCCATTGCGCGGTGCCCAACCTGGTCCTGACGGACGGCGGGCACCTCGGCGCCCTGGACCTCAACCCGACCCGGACGCGCATCCACGAGTTCGGCGCCTTCTACCAGGCGCAGGTCGCGGCGAACCTGCGCCGCGTCGGGGTGGAGGTAGAGTTGGAGGAGCGCACCGGCATGGCCCGCCTGTCGGCGATCCCGGAGGCGGTGTGCGAGGCGTTTAGCAAGCGCACCCGCGACGGCACCGAGGCGGCGCGGGCGGAGGCAGCCAAGCGCGGTCTCGATTGGGACGCCATGACGCCGGACATGCAGGTAGACTTCCTCAAGGGCGGCACGAAGGCGGCCCGCAAGAACAAGGAGGACGACCTCAGCGACTTCGCCGCTTGGCGCGGCCAAGCCGCGGCCATCGGCTGGGAGCACCGCGGCATCGTGGTGCCACGACGTCGAGACGCCGAGGCGCCACGGCAGCAGAGCCGGGCCGCCCGCCTGGAGGCCGCCTACAAAGCGGCGTTGCCCTTCCTCGAAGCCGAGTTCTCCCGCGCCTCGGTCCTCAACGGGGCAGACCTGCGCGCCGCGGCGGCCCGCGCCCTCATTACAGCCGGCATCACGCCGGGGGCGGAGGGCGGCCGGGCGGACGTGGACGCCCTGACGCGGGCCATGCGCGAGCGCGGGGTGCGCCAGGATGGCCAGCTCACGGGGCTGGTGTGGGGGAGGGAGGGCGAGCGCGACGAGGTGCGGGTGACGACGGCGCTGCACGTCGCCCAGGAAGGCGAGGCCGTGGCCCTGGCCAAGGCCGCCGCGGCGGATCGCGGCCGTGCCCTGTCCCCCGCTGCCCTGGCTGCCGCGGTGGAGCGCAGCGGCTTGGACTTTGGTGACGACCACGGGAAGGCGCAGCACGCGGCCATGCTGCGCCTCGGCACGGGCGGCGCCGTGGGCGTGGCGGTGGGTGTCGCAGGGTCGGGCAAGACCGCCCTGCTGCGCCCCCTGGTGGATGCCTGGAAGGCGCAGGGCGACAACGTGATGGGCGTGGCCATCGCCTGGCGCCAGGCCGAGCCGCTGAAGGAGGCCGGGGTAGGGGAGGTCGCTGCGCTGACGGGCTTCCTGCATGGGGTTCGTGCCGGTCGCCTCTCGGTCGGGCCGCGAACGGTGGTGGTGGTGGACGAGCTGGGGCAGGTGGGTGCCCGGCAGATGTTGGAGCTGTTGCGGCTGCGCGCGGAACACGGCTTCCGCATCGTCGCCGTGGGCGACGACAAGCAATGCCAGGGCATCGAGGCCGGGCCGGTAGTCAACCTCATGCGCCGGGCGCTGGGACCGGAGGCGGTGCCGGAGATCCTCACCACGCGCCGGCAGCGTACGGAGCGCGAGCGCGAGATCGCCGGGCTGTTCCGCGACGGCAAGGCGGCCGAGGCGCTGGCCATGAAGCGCGAGGACGGCACGGCCGAGGCGGTGCCGGGCGGCTACGACGACGCTGTGCGCCGGGTGGCCGAGCTATGGCGGCAGCGGCGCGAGGCGAACGCCGGCGATGCGGGATTCTCGATCAGCGTCACGGCGCCGACGAACGCCGACGCCCGCGCCGTGGCCTTGGCGCTGCGCGAGGAGCGCCGAGCGATGGGCGAGCTGGGGGCCGATCTGTTCAGCATCCGCGCGACCGACCAGGCCGGCGCCACATACAACCTGACCTTGGCGCCGGGCGACCGGGTGCGGCTGTTCGACCGGCTCAACGCCCGCTTCCTTGACGGCGGCCGGGGCAACATCGGCAACAACGGCAGCGTACTCGAAGTGCGCGAGGTGAACGCGGACGGGATCGTGCTGCGGACGGCCGGGGGCCGCGACGGGGCGGTGTCGTGGGACAGTCTGGCGGACAAGAAGAACGGCCGCACGCGGCTGGCGCCGGGCGACGTGCTGACCATCGACGCCGCCCAGGGCATCACCAGCCGCGAGCACATCAACGCCATGCCGGCGGGATCGGCGGGGGTGCAGGGCTTCAAGGGCTACACGGCCGAGAGCCGGCACAAGGATTCCGCCTGGCTCATCACCTCGGACGGGGCGGAGCGGCGCGAGGTGATGGCCCGACGCGCCCTGGGCGATGCTCGTCCGGTGGGTGCGGCCGATGTGTGGGAGAACGTGGCGCGGAATCTGGCACGGCAGCCGGCGAAGGCGTCAGCGCTCGACTTCATGGACCGCGCCCGCGACGTGGGCCGCACCGCGGCGCACGCCATGCAGTCCGGTTTCCGGCGAGCCGAGGCACGTGAGGTGGCGGGAGAGCCACGGACGACCCTGGGGGCACACCTCCGCGATCGTCGCGGCGGCCGGGCGGTGGGGCAGGCGGTGGAACGGCTGCGGCAGGCGCTCGATGCCCGCTGGCAGGCGGTGCGCGAGCTGGCCGACCGGCTGCGGCGAGCCGGCGGAACCGTTCTGCAGGAGGGCGGAGGCGAGGAGCAGCGGCCGGCCGAGGGCGAGGCCAAGGCGGTGCGCGACCGGGCGCGGGACAACCAGGCCCGTAGCCGAGCGGCGGCCGAACGGCACCGGGCGCCGCGGCCGAAGC
>NZ_BDLP01000297.1:0-5511 GCF_001950415.1 Roseomonas sp. TAS13 | reverse complement strand
TCAGGGCGAAGCGCATCGCCACGAAGCGTCGGGCATAGGCGGTGACCAGCGGATAGGCGTGGCGGCTGCTGACCAGCCGCATCGCGCCGAGGCGGCGGCGGTAGCGCTCCGTCACCTCGGCCGAGAAGGCGCTGCCGTCCAGGGCCACCAGCCGCTCGATCTCCGGCCTGGGCAGGGTGATCACCGCGGAGGAGCAGCGGCCGTTCAGCGGCAGCATGGCGATGGTCTGGTCATGGCCGAACCATTCGGTCGCGACATGCCCGTGCTCGCCCTCGTGCTCCAGGCGGCAGACCAGCATGGACTTGCCGAAATCCGTCACGTCCGCCCCAATCCGCTGCGCCTTGCGGAGCGGCGAGAAGCGCGTGTCCGCCGCCACCACCAGCTTCGCGCCGATCTCCCGCCCGTCGGACAATGCCAGCCGGGCACCCTGGCGGGTGATCGTGGCGTTGGTGACGCTGGTGCCGGCCAGCAGCGTCAGCCCCGCCTGCCCCTGCACCGTGGCGAAGAGCGCGCGGCGGATCAGGTGGTTCGGGACGAGCTGGCCGAGCGCCGCCTCGGCCCGGTCGGACACGTCGAAATGCAGGGCGTAGGGAGAGCCGCCGTTCAGCACCCGCGCCTCGCGCAGTGCCGAGGCGGCACCGGAGGGCAGCCGGTCCCAGGCGCCCAGGGCGCGCAGCAGGTCCTGCGAGAGATGGGTGAGCGCGATCTCGCGCCCGTCGAAACCGGGGTCGGCCAGCCGCGCCTCGGCCTGCGTCTCGATCAGCGCCAGCGAAAGCCCGCTGCCGGCCATTTCCCGCGCGAAGGCGAGGCCCACCGGCCCGCCGCCCACGATCGCCATGTCGAACTGCATCTTACGCTCAACCCCCGGATCGCCGGATGCCCCTGTCCCGGCCGGAACAGCCCGGGGAGCATCCCGATGGATCAACGCCTGTGAAGGGGGGAGAAGGGTGGGGCGACCTACGGGATTCGAACCCGTGACATCCAAGACCACAACCTGGCGCTCTACCGACTGAGCTAAGGCCGCCACACGGTGTGGCGCGGTGTAAGGCCCGCCCGTGGCGTCGTCAACGGGGGTCGCGCGCGAAGTTTGGCGCGTCCCCTGCCGCCTTCCCTTCCCTCCGTCCTAGACCACCCGCGCCTTGCTGCCCGCTTGGCCGCCCGCCTGCTCGCGCCCGGCCTTCCAGGCCTCCAGCCGCGCCAGGGCCTCGTCCAGCACCTCCAGCCGCTTGCAGAAGGCGAAGCGGGCATAGTGGCTGGGTGCGTCCGGCCCGGCATAGAAGGCGCTGACGGGGATCGCCGTCACCCGTGCCGCCTCGGTGATGTGGCGGCAGAAGGCCACGTCGTCCCCGGCGAAGCCCAGCGGCCGGAAATCGGCGGTGATGAAGTAGGAGCCCATGGCGGGCAGCACGCCGAAGCCCAGCCGCTCCAGCCCCGCCGCGAGGTGATCGCGCCTGGCCTGGAGCCCGCCGGACAGCGCCTCGAAATAGCCGTCCTCCTTGCCCAGCCCCAGCGCCACCGCCCGCTGCAGGTTGGGCGGCGTGGTGAAGGTCAGGAGCTGGTGTGCCTTGGCCACGTTCGGCGCGACGGAGCGGTCGCAGGTGATGTAGCCCACCTTCCAGCCGGTCAGGCTGAAGGTCTTGCCGGCCGAGCCGATGCGCAGGCAGCGTTCGCGCATGCCGGGCAGCGTCATCAGCGGGATGTGCTTCCATCCGTCGAAGGTCAGGTGCTCGTAGACCTCGTCGCAGACCGCGTAGGCATCGTGGCGCTGCACCAGCTCCGCGATGAAGGCCAGCTCGGCGGCGGTGAAGACCTTGCCCGCCGGGTTCATCGGGCTGTTCAGCAGGATCGCCTTGGTCTTCGGGCCGAAGGCGGCGGCCAGTTCGGCGCGCGGCAGCTCCCATTTCGGCGGCGAGAGGCGCACCAGCTTCGGCACCGCGCCCAGCATCCGCACCACCGGCAGGTAGGTGTCGTAGAGCGGCTCGATCAGCACCACCTCGTCGCCCGGGTCGAGCAGCGCCATCAGGCAGGCGGTGATCGCCTCGGTGGCGCCAGAGGTCACCACCACCTCCGCCACCGGGTCGATCTCCATCCCATAGAAGCGGTGGTTCGCGGCGGCCACGGCCTCGCGCAGCTCGGGCACGCCGGTCAGCGGCGGGTACTGGTTGCGGTTGTCCAGCAGCGCATCCGCCGCGGCCCGCACCACATCGGCCGGCCCTTCCTCGTCCGGGAAGCCCTGGCCGAGGTTGATCGCCCCGTGCTGCGCCGCCAGCGCCGACATGACGGTGAAGACCGTGGTGCCGGTGGCCGAGAGCAGGGCGTTCTGCGGCCGGGCGGCCTTCGATTCGACGTTCTGGGGGCTGCCTGGAGGCTTCATCTCTGGGTGTGCTTCGTTTCCGATGGGAGACCCGGCGGGGCGCTCCCGATTCTCACGGGACCCGCCGCGGCGGACCCGGAAGCGGGCCCTGGCGCGGGGGTCTGGGGATGCGGCGGCCCGACTCCGGCGCAACGGTCCGGCCGGCGCCATGCCGGGTTTTCCGTGCGGGTTTCCAGGCCCGGGAGGATAATGGGACCCCCGCCACGGTGGCGCAACCATGTCTCCTGGTGGCATCTGCCGCCAAAACGGGCAGAATGCCGCCCGGAACGGCGCATCCCAGGGGCGTGAGCGGTGAAAACCGCCCGCCACGGCCATTGCCGGCGCGGCACGGGCCGTGCAACACCGGGTACGCCCGTGTCGCGGGCCAGCGCCGGCAGGACAAGGCCGGCGATCGCGAGGGGAAACGGCCCTCGCGCCGTCAGGTGGCGCGGGGAAACGGGACGGCGGAGCCGATGAAGAAGATCGAGGCCATCATCAAGCCCTTCAAGCTCGACGAGGTGAAGGACGCCCTCCATGAGATCGGGCTCCAGGGCCTGACGGTCGTGGAGGCCAAGGGCTTCGGGCGGCAGAAGGGCCATACGGAGCTCTATCGCGGCGCCGAATACGTGGTGGATTTCCTGCCCAAGGTGAAGATCGAGGTGATCTGCCCCGACGACCTGGCGGAACGCGCCATCGAGGCCATCACCACGGCCGCCCGCACCGGGCGGATCGGCGACGGCAAGATCTTCGTGTCCGACGTGCAGGAGGTGATCCGCATCCGGACCGGGGAACGCGGCGAGGACGCCGTCTGACACAGCGAGATTCCGGGCGACCGGCTCCGGGTTGGGTGTCCCGAGGGAACCCGCAGGGGCCGGCGGCCGGCGGAACGTGGGCCGGACGGCCCGCGAAGTGATTGCCACGTTCTAGGGAACAGGATCAGGACACGATGGCGAAGAAGCCCGCAGCAGCCCCGGGGGTCCCGGACGGCGTCTCCAAGGTCATGGACATGATCAAGGAGAATTCCGTCGAGTACGTGGACTTCCGCTTCACCGATCCGAAGGGCAAGTGGCAGCACACGGCCCAGCACGTCTCGACCGTCTCCGAAGAGGTCTTCACGGACGGCATCATGTTCGACGGCTCCTCGATCGCCGGCTGGAAGGCGATCAACGAGTCCGACATGATCCTGATGCCGGACACGGCCAATGCCTGCATGGACCCGTTCTCGGCCAAGCCGCAGCTGATCCTCTTCTGCGACATCATCGAGCCCTCGACCGGCCAGGCCTATGCCCGTGACCCGCGCGGCACCGCCAAGAAGGCCGAGGCCTATGTGGCGTCCTCCGGCATCGGCGACACCGTGCTGGTCGGCGCCGAGGCCGAGTTCTTCGTGTTCGACGACGTCAAGTTCGGCACCGGCGGCAACTTCGGCCACTACAAGCTCGAGAGCATCGAGGGCCCCGGGGCCAACATGAAGGACTACCCCGAGGGGAACATGGGCCACCGCCCGCTGGTGAAGGGCGGCTACTTCCCCGTCCCGCCGGTCGATAGCGAGATGGACCTGCGCGCCGAGATGCTCTCGACCATGATCGAGATGGGCCTGCCGGGCGAGAAGCACCACCACGAGGTGGCGCAGTCGCAGCACGAGCTGGGCACCCGCTTCGGCAAGCTGGTGACGATGGCCGACCAGATGCAGATCTACAAGTACTGCGTCCACAACGTCGCCCACAGCTACGGCAAGACCGCGACCTTCATGCCGAAGCCGATCTATGGCGACAACGGCTCGGGCATGCACACCCATCTTTCCATCTGGAAGGAAGGCAAGCCCATGTTCGCGGGCAACGGCTATGCCGACCTGTCGGAGATGTGCCTGTTCGCCATCGGCGGCATCATCAAGCACGCCAAGGCGATCAACGCCTTCACCAACCCGTCCACCAATTCCTACAAGCGCCTGATCCCGGGCTTCGAGGCCCCCGTGCTGCTCGCCTACTCGGCGCGCAACCGTTCCGCCTCCTGCCGCATCCCCTACACCACCAGCCCGAAGGCCAAGCGCGTCGAGGTCCGCTTCCCCGACCCGACCGCGAACCCCTACCTGTCCTTCGCGGCGCTCACCATGGCGGCGATGGACGGGATCAAGAACAAGATCCATCCGGGCGAGCCGATGGACAAGGACCTCTACGACCTGCCGCCGGAGGAGCTGAAGGACATCCCGACGGTGTGCGGCTCGCTGCGCGAGGCGCTGGAGAGCCTGGCGGCCGACCACGAGTTCCTGCTCGCGGGCGACGTCTTCTCCCGGGAGCAGATCGAGAGCTACATCGACCTGAAATGGAACGAGGTCTACCGCTTCGAGCACGTGCCGCACCCGGTCGAGTTCGAGATGTACTACTCCGCCTGAACCCGCGTTCCGGGCCGCCCACCGCGGGTGGCCCGGCCGGCGGAGCAGGGGTTTCGAAGGGCGCCGCGAGGCGCCCTTCGTGCTTTCCGCTCGCTTGTTCTTGTCGGAAGCCGGTCCCGCCCGCTCCTTGCGCCGTGGCCACGGACCTCTATTTTCGATCTTTCGTGAAACACTGTGCCGGAGGAAGCATCGTGACGCTGGAAACGGCCGATTGACCTCAGCGGACGTCCTGACGGCGTTGCGTGACGCCACAGCCACCCTGCACGCCCGTCTCGACGCCGGGATCGATCTGGACCGGCACCTGGCATCCCCGGCGGCCTATGCGCGCTTTCTTTCGGCCATGCTGGGCATCGTGGCGCCGCTGGAGGCGATGCTGGACCGCTTCGACTGGCAGGCCACCGGCCTCGCACCCGACACAGCCCGCTGGCGCACGCCGCTGCTGCGGAACGACCTCCGCTTCCTGGGCCTGCCGTCCGCGGGGTTGGACGCCCTGCCCCTCGCCCCGTCCCCGCCCCCTCCCGCAACACGGGATGCCGCCTTCGGCGCTCTCTACGTGCTGGAAGGCTCCGCCCTCGGCGGACAGGTGATCCTGCGCCGGGCGGAGGCCGCGCTGGGCTTGGGTCCGGAACGCGGCGCATCCTTCCATGCCAGCCTGGGCCGGCCGGTCGGCGAGGGCTGGCGGCGCTTCCGCCAGGCGCTGGCGCTTCATTGCGCCGATGCCGGGGGCGCCTGCGACGCGGCCCGCGACAGTTTCCACCGCCTGGAATCC
>NZ_BDLP01000296.1:0-5516 GCF_001950415.1 Roseomonas sp. TAS13 | reverse complement strand
CTTCCGACGCCTCGTCCGCGACTATGAACGCCTGCCCGAAACACTCGCAGGCCTCCATCTCGTCGCCTTTGCTTGCCTCATGCTCAAGCACCTCACCTCAATCACCCAGGTCCACAACAGCCTCTAGAGAACCTGCTCTCCCGCTCCTGACGTAGCCGTCCGCCCGGTCGCACGGGCGTCCCCACCACGAGGAGAAGTATCATGGCTGTCCGCGCACGCGGCACAGGCTGGACCGCCGACATTGCCCATAGGGGCAAGCGGTGGCGCAAGGATTTCGACACCAAGAACGCCGCCGAAGTCTGGTTCCTTGAGAACCTCGCTCGGGTGAAGAAAGGCGAGATGCCCGAGATGGGCGGCTCCGCCTCTACCACCCGCAGCGCCGTCCCGGTGGGCACCCTCCGGCACGCGAAAGACGCGGCGCACGACAGGTGGTGGAAGCTGAACCGCTCGGTGGTCCCCACTCTGCGCCTGGCTGATGAAGCGCTGGCATATTTCGGAGAGAGCACTCCCTGCGCGGATATAACCACCGCACAGATCGACGCCTGGACGGATGCCCTGCGCGCCAGGGGCCTCTCCGGGAGCAGCATCAACCACCGGCTCGCCGTCATCTCCAAGATGCTCCGGGCCGCCGCCACCAAGGGGTGGATCTCCTCCAAGCCCGTGATCGAGAGGGCCACTCCGGCGCCTGGGCGCGTCCGCTGGCTCACCGAGGCGGAGGAGGAGAGGCTCCTGGCGGCGCTCCTGCGTCACGGGTGGACCGCAGAGGCGCGCCTCACCCGCTTTCTGATCGAGGAGGGGTGCCGCATCGGGGAAGCGTTGTCCCTGGTGGAAGGGCATTTCGAGGCGCGCAAGCGCGTCACCTTCTGGAAGACCAAGAACGGGAAGCCGCGCACTGTCCCGCTGACGAAGCGCGCCCTGGAGTACCTGCCGCCCTTCTCAGGCGACAAGGAGGCCAGCGTCTTTGGGCTGACCTACTACGGGTTCGAGAGCCGCTTTCACAAGGCGCGCAAGGAGGCCGGGCCGGGGGACGATGTGGTGATCCACACCCTCCGGCACACCTCGTGCAGCCGCAAGGTGCGGGACGGAATGCTCCTCCTGGCCGTGAAGGATTGGCACGGCCACTCCTCCCTGGCCGTCACCGAACGCTATGCCCACCTCGCGCCCCACATGCTGGAGAACGAGTTAAGCAGGCTGGAGCAGGCCCTCCTCGGGACGCAGGAGGCCGCCTTATGAAGCCGTGCCGAGGCGGCTGCGGGGAGACTGATCCTGCGGCCTTTGGGTCGGACAAGGGGCGCCCTTCGGGGCGCGCCATCTATTGCCGGGCATGCATGGCAGCCCGGACACGCGCCTACCGGATCGCCCATCCGGAGCAGCGCGACCGGCGCGGGGAGAAGGAGAAGAAGAAGTTCTCCCCGGATACCGTGGCTGCCGCCATCAACGCGGCCCAGGTTCGCGCCAGGAGAAAGGGCCTCCCCTGCACCATTCGTAGAGACAACCTGCCGCCCCTTCCGGATGTGTGTCCCATCCTGGGGATACCCCTCCAACGCGGGAAGGGGCGCCCCCTCGACAGTAGCCCCAGCCTCGACCGCATCGTCCCGCACCTCGGGTACGTTCCCGGAAACGTCCGGTGGGTATCGCACAGGTTCAACCGGCTCCGCTCCAACATGACCGAGGCGGAGGCGGAGGCTATTCTGGCGGACTTCCGCGCGCTAAGGGGTGCGGACGAGGGCGTGTCTCAGTGTCTCGACGTGAGACAAGGCGAGAGACAGAGACAATGTTGTCGCTGCCTGCGTGGCGGAACGGTAGACGCACCGGCCTTAAAAGCCGTTTCCCTTCAAGGGAGTACGGGTTCAAATCCCGTCGCAGGTACTCCCCTTCCGAACCACCTTCCGACTTAAAATTGTTAGCCTTCAGTGGCTTGCCGGTTCGAATCCGGCCGCCCGCATCCCCCGGCGCGACGCGGACCAAGCCTGCGAACCCCGCTTCCGGGATGAGCGTCCCATCGCCCGCATCTCTGGCCGGGCCAAACGGGGCGGGGCATCTCACCCGTCCGCAGGGCTCCGCCGCTCCATCCCGGACCGGCTCCAGTGGAACATCAGCTCGTGCTTGTTGTAGGCGCCATGGGTCAGGCGGGCGCCTGGAATAGCGGCGAATTCGGACGCCGTGTCGTGGTCCGTGCCGCCCTGGAACTTGATGGTGCAGAGCATGTGCCGCGCCTTGCCGGCCTCGATCCAGCGCCGCACCAGCCCGAGCAGCCGGGCCGGGTAGCAGATCACGTCGCTCAGCAGCCAGTCCACTTCCGGATGCGTGCGCGGGTCCAGGCCGAAGGCGCTTTCCTGCCGCACCGAGACGCCGGGCATGGCGGCCACGCGCGGGTCGAGCGGAGCCTTGTCCACCGCCACCACCTGCGCGCCCAGCTTCGCCAGCGCCCAGGTCCAGCCCCCGGGGCAGGCGCCGAGGTCGAGGCAGGCATCGCCCGGGCCGGGCCAGTGGCGGGCCGCCAGAAAGGCCTCCCAGAGCTTCAGATAGGCGCGGCTGGGCGGCCCCTCGTGATCCTCCACCAGCACCGGCGCGCCGGCGGGATAGGGGCTGGTCTTCTCCGGGCTGGCCAGCATCAGGTCCGGCCGCAGCAGCGTCCATCCCCCGAGCGGCGCGGTGGGGACGGGGGCGGGGAAGGCTACGGGCTTCGCCTTGACCGGGGGCAGGGCCGCCTCGATCAGCGCGGCGCGGCGATGGTTTCCCGTGGAGCACAGGGCCCAGTTGCGCTGGATGCCGCGCAGCGCCCCGGCGGCGCCCTTGATCGAGGGAACCGGCAGCAGCCGGGGTGCCGTCCAGATGTCCAGTGCCCAGGGGCATTCCACCGGCGCGTCGGGCGAGAGGGCCAGATCCCCCTGCCAGGCCGACAGGCGGGCACCGGCCCGGCGCAGCGTTTCCTCCAGATCCGCCTCGAAGCCCGGATGCGCGCGATAGGCGGCCCGGATCACGGGCAGCGGGGCGGTATCGGCCGGGACATCCGCTGGAACGGGCCGTGACGGGGCGCGGGAGGAGGTCATGACGGCCGCCATTACCCCGGCAGGCCGCCGCCGTCAGCCCGCCTGAACGGAGACGGGCGCCAGAGAAGGGTATACGGAAGGATGTCGGATCGGGCGCCATGCGGCAGGCGTCGGGCGGCGAAGGGAGGCGGGAAACCGGCAGGAGGCCGTGGAGAACAGCCCCGCTGCGATGCGGAGGGGCGGGGCACGGCATCGCGCGGGAAGTGCCGCGGCGCCCGGCAACCGCAACCTTGCTCCGCTCGTTCTGCTCCCGGTCCGGGCAAGCCGTCCCGCCGGCCGGACCGCGACCGGAACGAGGTTTGGTGACATGCTGCGCAGGATCTGGGCCCTGATCATGGACACGGTGAACGGCTACATCGCCGATTCCTGTCTCAGCCGTGGCGCGTCGATCGCGTACTACACCATCTTCTCCGTGGCGCCGCTGATGGTCATCGCCACCGCCATCGCCGGCTTCTTCTTCGGCGAGGAAGCGGTGCGTGGCGCGCTGGACGACCAGCTGCGCGGCCTGATCGGGGACCAGGGGGCCGCCACCATCCAGGACATGGTCCGGGGCGCCAGCGACGGCACCAGCGGCACCATTGCCACCGTGGTCGGGCTCGTGACCCTGTTGCTGACCGCCAGCGGCGTGTTCGGCGAGCTCCAGGGCGCGCTCAACGCCATCTGGAAGGTCGAGCCCGACGCGGACGAGGACACCACCGAAACCGTCAGCCGGCTGTTGCGCGCCAAGGCGGCCAGCATGGGGCTGGTCGCCGCCACTGGCTTCATCCTGCTGGTCTCGCTGGCGGTCAGCGCCGGCATCTCGATGGTCAGCACCTGGCTCCGGGGCGGTGCGCCCGAGATCACGCTGCTGATGTCGCTGGTGAACTTCGTGATCTCGCTGGGCATCATCGCGCTGCTCTTCGGCGCCATGTACAAGATCCTGCCGGACCGCAGCCTGCCCTGGCGCGACGTGGCGATCGGCGCCTTCGTGACCGCGCTGCTCTTCACTCTCGGCAAGTCGGTGATCGGCTGGTATCTGGGCAGCAGCAACATGGCCACGACCTATGGCGCGGCCAGTTCCGTGATGATCGTGCTGCTCTGGGTCTACTACTCCTCTCAGATCTTCCTGCTGGGCGCCGAGTTCACCCGTGCCTATGCCGGGCTGGAAGGCAGCCAGCAGCAGGCACCGGTACCGGCGGACCCGAAGGCGGCGGACCCGAAGGCGGCGGAGCGGAAGGTGGCGGCCCCGGCTCCGGCTTCCAGCATTGTCCAGCCGGCCCCGCTGGTGGCGCGGGAGGGCACCTTGTGGCGGGTGGCGGGTGTGCTGGGCGTCACCCTGGCGGCCGGGCGCGAGATCCGCCACGGCCGCCGCCCCTGGCTGGGCCTGTTCCGGCGCTCGGCGGGCGGCTAGGGGCCACCCCGTCATTTCGTGATACGCTCGCCAGCCATTGCTGGAGCATCACACATGACAGGGCCATCCGGGCGGCAACACCTGTGACCCACTTCTCTTCCAGGGGCGGCGCCATGGAACAGCGGGTCGCGCTCTTCATCGATTTCGACAACGTCTTCAGCGCGCTCTGCCTGCAGGCACCCGAGGCGGCGGAAATCTTCGTGGCCGAGCCCGGACGCTGGCTCGACTGGATCGCGCAGCGTCACGCGCCGCAGCCGGGACGCGGCATGACGCCGCCCACCGTGCAGCGGCGTATCCTTGTGCGGCGCTGCTATCTCAATCCGGTCGGCTCCCTGGTTCTGCCCGATGGCGAGCGGGTGTTCTTCGGCAGCTTCCGCGACAAGCTGGTGCGCGCTGGGTTCCAGATCACCGAATGCCCGCCGCTGACCCGTGGCGGCAAGACCAGCGCCGACATCGTGCTGGTCATGGACGTTCTGGATGCGCTTGGCCACGCCACGCGCTTCGACGAGTTCGTGCTGGTGTCGAGCGATGCCGACTTCACGCCGGTGCTGCACCGTCTGCGCGCGCATGACCGGCGCACCGTCGTGGTCGCGGTCGGCAACGCCGCCGAAGCCTACCGCGCCGCGGCCGACGAGGTGGTCGGCAGCGACGTCTTCGTCGGGCAGGCCCTGGGCTGGAGCCAGGAGAGGCGTGCCACCCCCGCCCAGGCGGCACCCCCCGCGGCCGGCGGGCCACCGCCGGTCCCGGAGCAGGGTGGGCTGGACATTCCGGGAGGGGACCCCGCCGCCCCGCGCGAGGCCATCCTGTCGCTGGTGATGGAGGAGCTTGCCCACGCCCCTGCGCCGCTGCACCTGCCGGCCCTGGGCAAGCGCCTGCAGGCACGGCTGGGGCCGATGCTGCGGAGCTCGGCCTATGGCGGTGCCGGCAGCCTGGGCCGCCTGCTGGCCACCGCGGGCGACCCGCGCCTCGAACTCATCCCCGGCGCCGGCGGAGGCTGGCTGCGCGATCCCGCCCGGCATCCGCCCGTCTCCCGAGACTGATACCGGGCACGGCCCCGCCCGGCACGGTCCGCC
>NZ_BDLP01000295.1:0-5628 GCF_001950415.1 Roseomonas sp. TAS13 | reverse complement strand
GCCGCCACGGTGGCGCTGCTGGAGGCCCGGCCGCAGACGCCGCAGGGAACCTCCGGCCAGGTCCGGCGCTTCGCCGCGCCGATGCGCACGGCGACCCGGCACCGCTTCGCCCTGTTCCAGGACCTGCACCGGATGCTCGATGGCGGGCCGGAAAGCGGCCTCTTCGTCGAGATCCAGCCCCGCTACACCGCCGCCGGCAAGGTGCTGACCGGCGGCGAGGCCCTGATGCGCTGGCGCCGGGCCGATGGCCGCCTCGTCCCGCCCGCCGAGTTCATCCCGGTGGCCGAGGAGACCGGGATGATCCGCGGCCTGACCGACCGGCTGCTGGAACAGGTCGCCCCGCTGCTGCCGAAGCTCGCGCCCGGGCAGAGGATCGGCATCAACCTGCCGCCCGTCTGTCTCGCCAACGGCCATTTCGCGGCGCGGCTGGAGGAAAGGCTGGCGCATTGCCGCACCTCCGGCGACCGGCTGGTGATCGAGGTGACCGAGGGCGCGCTGGCCGGGGAGGCCGCGCCGGTGGAGCGCAACCTGATGGCGCTGCGCCGGATCGGCTGCCACATCGCCATCGACGATTTCGGCACGGGCTATTCCTCCCTGTCGCGGCTGCGCGACCTGCCGATCGACGAGCTGAAGATCGACCGCTCCTTCGTCCGGGCCGCCGCCACCAGTCCGCGCGGGGCCGATTTCCTGCGGGCCATCGCCGCCATGGGTCAGGCGCTCGGCCTGCACCTGGTGGCCGAAGGCGTGGAGACGGAGGCCGAGCTCGCCATGGTGCGGCAGGTCGGCTGCCACGAGGTCCAGGGCTGGCTCTGGGGCCGCGCCATGCCGGTGGAACACTTCCTGGCCCTGCCCGCGGCATGATCCGGGCGGCCGCTTTCCCGGATGTTCCGTCGTTGCGCTTCGTGGCGGCCCGCCGGGGGAGAGGCGCCGCCTTTCCCGCCGGACCCCCTCTCCGCCGGGGACCGGAGCCGCTCCGGCCGGCAGCGAAGAGCCAACGAACGGGAGGTCCAGGAACCTCAGGTTCCTGGCGGATAAGGGGGACGGGGGAAAAGGCGGAGCCTTGTCCCCCGGGAAGCGCGGCGCCGAAGGTGAAGCATGACCGATGACCGGCCGACGCTCGCCGTTCCGCCGATCCGGGGCACCACGGCGGTCATGAACAGCCATCCTCCCTTCGGCGTGCCCTGGTCCAGCCCTGCCGCGGCCGGCTTCGATCCCACCCGCTTCGCCCGGGTGCTGAACCGGGCACAGTCGCTGGGCAGCGAGGGGCTGCTGGTGCTGCGGGAGGGCCGCGCGGTCGGCGGCATGGGCAATCCGGCCTGGAAGGCGAATATCCGCTCGATCCGGAAGTCCATCCTCTGCGCCCTGATCGGCATGGCGGTGGCGGAGGGGCGGATGGACCTGTCGGCAACGCTGGAATCCCTCGGCATCGACGATCGCGAGGGGCTCTCGCCGATGGAGCGCGGCGCCACGGTGTACGACCTGCTCACCGCGCGTTCCGGGATCATGCATCCGGCCGGCTACGAGAGCGACTGGATGAAGCAGATCAAGCCGCCGCGCCACGCCTATCCGCCCGGCACGCGCTGGACCTACAACAACTGGGACTTCAACGCCCTCGGCACGATCTACGAGCGCGCGACCGGCCAGGGCATCCCGGAAGCCTTCGCCGGGCGGCTGGCCGCGCCGCTGGGGATGGAGGATTTCGCGGCCGGCGACGCCTTCCATGTGCCATCGCCCGAAAGCCTCCATCCGGCCTATCCGATCCGGCTTTCCGCCCGCGACCTCGCCCGCTTCGGCCAGCTCTGGCTGCAGGAAGGGCGCTGGGGGGAGGAACAGCTCGTGCCGGCGGACTGGGTGCGCGCCTCGGTGCGGCCGGTCTCGGATGCCGGGGATGACGGCGCCTACGGCTACATGTGGTGGCTCTGCCGCGACGGCATCCACCTGCCCGGCGTGATCCTGCCCCGCGATGCCTGTTCGGCGCGCGGCTGGGGCGGGCATTTCCTGCTGGTGGTGCCGAGCCTCGACCTGGTCGTGGTCCATCGCGCGCAGACCGAAACCGAACCCTTCCGCACCGTGAGCAAGCCGGCGATGGGCCTTCTCACCGCCGCGCTGCTCGACTCCCTGGTCTGAGGAAACGCCCCATGGAACTGGATTCGCTGCTGCTGGAACGCCGGGTGGACGCGCTGCTCGCCCCCTGGACGGAGCGCAAGGGGCCCGGCGTGGCGCTGGGCGTGGTGCGGAAGGGGGAGCTGGTGCTGCACCGGGGCGCCGGGCTCGCCAGCATCGAGCACGGCGTGCCGGCCGGGCCGGGCACGCGCTTCCGCATCGCCTCGGTCAGCAAGCAGTTCACCTGCGCCGCGATCCTGATGCTGCGGGAGGAAGGGAAGCTCTCGCTGGACGACCCGGCGCGGCGGCACCTGCCGGAACTGCCCGATCTCGACCCCGGGATCACCGTCGCGCACCTGATGCACAACACCTCCGGCATCCGCGACATGCTGGAGATCCAGCGCCTGGGCGGCGCGGATCTCGGCACGGCGGTCGATTCCGCCACGCTGCTGGAGGGCATCCGCCGCCAGCGCCGGCTGAACTTCGCCCCCGGGTCGCGCTTCCTCTACAGCAACAGCAACTTCCTGCTGCTGGGCCGCATCGCCGAGCACCTGTCCGGCGAGCCGCTGCCCGGCTTCCTGGAACGGCGGATCTTCGCGCCGCTGGGCATGAGCGACACGCGGATGGTGGAGGACCCCTACGAGGCGGTGCCGCGGCTGGCCACCGGCTATCGTCCCGGGGAGGGCGGCGGCTGGGCGCGCGCGCCGCACGGCTTCCGCATCGGCGGCGAGGGCGGGCTGGTCTCCAGCGTCGAGGACCTGGCGCTGTGGGACCGCAACTTCACCACCCGGCGGATCGGCGCGGACTGGCTGGACGCGCTTTCGGAGCAGACGCCCTTCAACAACGGGCGGGAGAACTTCTATGCCCGCGGCCTGATCGTGCGCGGCTATCGCGGCGTGCGGACGGTCAGCCATTCCGGCCTCTGGCCCGGCTACCGCACCGAGTTCCTGCGCGTGCCCGGCCACGAGGTGACGGTGATCGCCATCACCAACGACAGCACCGCCGATCCCGGCGCCCTGGCGAAGCGGGTGCTGGACGTGATCCTGGAGGAACGGCCGGGCATCCGCCCGGCGCGGGCCCTGCCCCCGCCTGGCGAGCTGGAGGCGCTGGCCGGCCGCTACCTGGACCCGGACAGCACCACGACGCTGGACATCGCGGCGACCGGGGATGGCGGGGCCATGCTGTCGCTGAACGGCCTCTCCGTGAAGGCCGTGGTGGCACCGGACGGGCGGCTGATGTCGCCCGCCAGCAGCACCGCGCTCTTCATCCGGCCGCTGGGGCCGGAGCTGATCGAGGTGGAGCAGGATGCCGGGCATGTCGCGCACTGGCACCGCGTGGCCCCCGGCGCCGCCCTGCCGCCCGGCCTCGCCGGCACCTGGCGCAGCGAGGAAATGGACGCGGTCTGGACCATCGCACCGGAAGAGGACTGGCTGGCGGTGCGGGTGCGCGGTCCGGTGGTCTCGGCCGGCCCCTGGCGGGTCGAGGCGGTGGAGGGCGACGTGGTGCGCGTGCATGTGCCCGGCACGCTGATGAATGGCTGGCTGGACGTGCGGCTGCTGCGCGACGCGGCCGGGGCGCCCACGGGGCTGGAGGTCCATGGCGGCCGGGCGAAGCGCGTGGCCTATCAGCGACTCGGCTGAGGTCCCGCGTGGGGATCGTGGCGCCGGAGACTGAAAAGGGGGAAAGGCATGGCCTTTCCCCCCGAAGCAGGAAGAGATTTCCGCGGCCGGGGCTCGTCTCAGCCCTTGCCCGCCTTGGCCTTGGCCAGTTCCTCCTTCACCGCGGCCAGTTCCTCGCGCAGCAGGTCGACCTCGCTCGGCGGGGCGGAGCCTTCGCGGCGCGTGGCGCTGAAGGGGCTGAAGAGGGTCATGGCGCGTTCCATCATCGCCATGTTCTGCTTGCCCAGCTCCTCGAAGCCGGCGAAGGGCGTGGGGAACGGGGTCAGGCCGCCCATCGCCTCCACGGAACGGCGGATCTGCTCCTGCTGCTGGGCGAAGCCGGTCATCACCGTTTCCAGGTAGCGCGGCACCACGGTCTGCATGTTGCCGCCATAGAGGCCGATCAGTTGCCGCAGGAAGGAGGTCGGCAGCATGGCGCTGCCCTTCGATTCCTCCTCGACGATGATCTGCGTCAGCACCGAGCGGGTGATGTCGTCGCCCGACTTGGCATCGTAGACGACGAAGTCGCGCCCGGCGCGGACCATCTGGGCGAGGTCCTCGAGGGTGACGTAGGAGCTGCTCTCGGTGTTATAGAGACGCCGGTTGGCGTATTTCTTCACCACCACCGGTGGCTTGGCCGGCTGGGAAGTTCCCTGGCCGGTCGCCTGACCGGAACCGGCGGTGTCGTCGTCCGGCATTTCGCGGAGCCTCGTGGGTTCGACCATGTGGGCACCCTCCCTGTTCTTTGGGCTTCATGCTAGCCCCACTATGCGGCGGCGCGAAAGGGTTGTGCGCAGGAGGATGGATGTCGCACCCCGATGAGGGGGATCGGGAGCATGAGGCGCGGACGCTGGAACAGCTGGCCGAGGACTGGATCACCCTGTGGCAGACGGAAATCGCCGGATGGATGACCGACCCGGAGCTGGCACGGATGCTGGCCGCCTGGATGTCGCAGGGCGCGGCAGGCTGGGGCGGCGCCCCGCCCGGCGCCCCAGGGGGATTATCCGGGGGATTACCAGGGGGATTACCCGGCGGGAGCCCCAACGGCCCCATGGGCATGCCCGGCGCCGGGTGGCCCGCAGGCGGGTGGCCCACGGGATGGCCCGCCGGGCCTACGCCTCATGAGTTCGGCCCCTTCGCCGCCTTCTTCCGCACCCCGCCGGGGGCCACGCCCCCTGCCCCTCCACCTTCTGCTGGCGGGGTGGCGGGCGCAGCTGGCACTGGCGATGCTTCCGCCGCGCTCGTCGAGATCCTCCTGCGACGCGTGGCAGAGCTGGAGCGGCGCCTGGCCGGTCTCGGCCCGGACGCGGCGGGAGGCGTTGCGCCTGCTGCGCGACCTCGACGCGTCCGGGTCAAGCGCCGATGAGCTGCGGGCCGCGGTGGCACGGCGCCTCCTCGACCTCGATTCGGGGCTGATCGGCGGGCTCGCGGCCTATCGCCGGCACGAACCCCGCCCGGAACGCCCGGAGCATCCCGTCCTCTGGCGGGAAGGCGCCAGCCGGCTGCTGGACCATGCGCCGCCCGGCCAGGACCAAGCCGCCGGCCCTACCCTGCTCTTCGTGCCATCCCTGGTGAACCGCGCCTGGGTGCTGGACCTGATGCCAGGACATTCGATCCTGGCCTGGCTGGCGGAACAGGGCGCGCGCCCGCTGCTGCTGGACTGGGGCTATCCCGGCGCGACGGAGCGGGGGATGGACCTGAGCGGCTTCATCGCCGGGCGGCTGGAGCGCGCCCTGGCGGCACTGCCCGGGCCGGTCGTGCTGGTGGGCTATTGCATGGGCGGGCTGCTGGCCCTGGCGGCGGCGCTGCGGCGGCCGGACCGGGTGCGGGCCCTGGCCCTGCTGGCCACGCCCTGGGACTTCCATGC
>NZ_BDLP01000294.1:0-5630 GCF_001950415.1 Roseomonas sp. TAS13 | reverse complement strand
GGGATGCCAGCGGGGCGCTGCGGCTGATCAACGGCACCCGCGGCATGACCCCGGCCTATGCCGCGCTGCTCCAGGCCGATGTGGCGCTGGCGCTGTTCCAGGCGGGGCAGGACGAGGAAGCCTTCCGCATCGCCGCCCAGGCGGTGCGCGGCAGCCCCAGCCATGCCCAGGCCGCCTTCGTGGCCGGGCTGGCCGCCTGGGGGCGCAATGTCTTCGACGTGGCGTTGCCCTATTTCGAGGCGGCGGCGCGGGCCGACGATGCGCCCGCCGTGCTGCGATCCGCCGCCGCCTTCTGGACGGCACGGGCTGCCGTGCGGGCGCGACAGCCGCAGCTCTATGTCTCCTGGATGCTGCAGGCGGCGCAGGAGCCCCGCACCTTCTACGGCCTCGTGGCCCGCCGCGCCCTGGGCCTGAAGACCGACTTCGCCTGGGAGAAGGACGTGAACGGCGAGGCCGAGTCCGCCGCCCTGGCCGAGACCGCCGGCGGCTGGCGCGCGCTGGCGCTGTTGCAGATCGGGCAGAAGGAGCGGGCGGAGCAGGAGCTGCGCCGCCTCTGGCCTGCGGTGCAGGGCAACCCGACCCTGGCGCGCGCCTCGCTCGCCGTGGCGACGCAGGCGGGGATGACGGAATTCGCCGCCCAGCTCGCCGGGCTGGCGCAGACGGCGGATGGCAGGCCGCGCGATCTCGCTCGCTTCCCGGTGCCGAACCTGAAGCCGCTCGGCGGCTTCCGGGTCGATCCGGCGCTGGTCTATGCCATGGCGCGGCAGGAATCGAACTTCGATGCCGGTGCCGTTTCGCCCGTGGGCGCGCGCGGGCTGATGCAGGTGATGCCGGCCACGGCCTCCTTCATCACCGGCGATTCCTCGCTCGGCACCGCCGCCGGGGCACAGCGGCTGCACGACCCGTCCTTCGGGCTGGAGCTCGGCCAGCGCTACCTGCTGCACCTGGCTTCGCACGAAGCGACGCAGGGCGGGCTGATCCGGGTGCTGGCGGCCTACAATGCCGGGCCGGGGCGCCTGCAGAGCTGGCAGCCCAACACCCAGTACCGGGACGATCCCTTCCTGTTCATCGAGGCCATCCCGATCCCCGAGACGCGGCTCTACGTGCAGCGTGTGCTGGCCTATTCCTGGATCTATGCCAGCCGCCTCGGCCTGCCGGCGGAAAGCCTGGAGGCGCTGGCCGCGGGCGCCTTCCCACGCTTTCCCGGCGCGGGCGCCGCGCCGGCCGGGGGTGCCGCCTTGCGGAAGGTCTCGGCGCGCTGAGGGCCATGGCACTATTCCTGCCCGCGGGGCTGCGCTGACGGACGCGGCGCATTCCCCAGTCCGTGAGTGCTGCCGGAGGTGGCGGTCGGGTCTTTTGCGGCACCTCATGGCGATGGTGATCCAGGCTGCCGGCCCGTAACGGCCCAGCGCCTCTGCGAGTGCCGTCAGGGGCCATCCCCGGTCCGGTGGCGGAGTTCGCCTGCACCTTTTGTGCTGCGACAAGGGCTTCGGCGATCGTGGTCCGCATCACCGGTGCCGGACATCCGCCTTCCCTGCGCCTGCACACCCTTGGCTGGCGGGCCGTTTGCCCGAGGGAAATACCGGAACGCCGACGGATTGACAGTGTACTTAATTTATGCATACGTTATTTCAAAGATCGGACAGGGTGACCGGAAGGATCGTCGGTCAGTCACTGGCCGACGGGAACAGGGAAGGGACGTCCGATATGGCGCAGGACCTACACGCTCTGCTGGGTGATCTGGTGATCGCCAACCGCATTCTCGCCCATGAGGGCGTGCTGGACGATTTCGGCCATGTCGCGGTCCGCCACCCCGATCGTCCCGACCGCTTCTTCCTTTCACGCTCGCGCTCGCCCGAAATCGTCACGCGCGACGATCTGCTGGAGTTCACGCTGGATGGCGTGCCGGTCGATCCCAGGGGCCTGCGGCCCTATCTGGAGAGCGTGCTGCACGCGCGCGTCCTCGCCGCGCGGCCGGATGTGCAGGCCACCGTCCATCACCACTGCCCGGCCGTGCTGCCCTATACGGTGACGGATGTCCCACTGCGGCCCGTCTTCCATATGGCCGCCGTTCTTGGCGGTCCCGTGCCGGTCTGGGACAGTCGTGACGAGTTCGGCGACACCAACATGTTGATCGACGATGTTCCGCGCGCCGACAGCCTCGCCAGGGCCCTGGGTGGCGGCACCTCGGTGCTGCTGCGGAACCACGGGGCGACCTGCGCCGCGCAGTCCCTGCCTGCCGTGGTCTTCGTCTGTGTCCGCATGAAGGACAATGCCGAGTTGCAGTCCCGCGCCATGGCCATGGGCACGCCGCGCTTCCTGACGGAAGGCGAGACGGAGATGACGGCCAGGATGCTGATGGGCGAGCGACCGCTGGAGCGTGCCTGGGCCTATTTCCGTGCCCGCGCCGGTTTCGGCGGCATCTGAGGGAGGACGCATCATGCGGATCGCACGCCGCCCTCTCGGGGCCATTGCCCTCCTGTCCCTTCTCCCCGGCACGGTGCGGGCCCAGCGCCGCACCGTGCGCCTCATTGTCCCGGCCGCGCCGGGCGGCGCCATCGACGTGATCGGGCGGATCTACGCGACCCGGCTGGCCGAGATGACGGATCAGACCTGGGTCGTGGAGAACCGCTCAGGTGCCAACAACACCCTCGGTGCCGCCGAGGTCGCGCGCGCGAGCCCGGACGGACAGACCTTCCTGGTCAACGCGGATATCCACCTCATGGCCCGCCGCGTGATGCGGTCGGTTCCCTACGATCCGGTGGCGGATTTCACGCCTGTCGCGCGGCTGGCCGTCGCGCCGATGGTGCTGGTCGGAAATCCCCGGATCACGCCGGAGGGTGGCGTCGCGGCCCTGGTGGCCGCCATGCGGAAGCAGCCGGATCGCTTCTCCTTCGCCAATTCCGCGCTGGGCTCCATGGGCCACCTCGCGACGGAGAGCTTCAAGCGAGAGGCCAAGGCCGATGCCCTGGTCGTATCCTATCGCGGGACCGCGCCCGCGCTGACGGATGTGCTGTCCGGCAACACGGCGTTGATGGTGGCGCCGCTCGGCTCCGCCTGGCCGCATGTGGAGGCCGGGCGCCTGCGCGCCTATGCGATCCTCGGCCCGAACCGGGTGGCGCGTGCTCCCGCCATCCCCACCATCGCGGAACAGGGCATGCCAGGGCTCGACTTCACACTCTGGTACGCGCTCTGGGCGCCGAAGGGATGGCCGGCCGCGGAAGCCGACCGGCTCAATGCCACGGTCCAGACCCTTTCCCGCGACCCGGATATCCGGGCACGCCTCGCCGAACAGGGGGCCGAGCCATTGGCGGAGGACCGCGCCGCCTTCGTCCGCTTCATCGGGGTGGAAGCCGAACGGAACGCGCGGATCGCACAGGAAGCGGGCATCGAGCCCGAATAGGCTGGCGCCGCTCCGCCTTTGACGCGGAATTGGCGAGCGGTGCAGGTGCGAGCCTGACCGGTTGCCGCTACCGGCCACCCCGGCTGGCGAAACACGCCTCCAGCGCCCGCAGCATCTCCCGCAGCCCCGGATGGCGCGGCTTGTCCCGGCGCAGCACCAGGGCGAGCTGGCGTTCCAGGCATGGCACCAGGGAGCGGGCCGAGAGGCGCGGAGCGTCGCTGTCCCGCCAGGCCATGCCGGGCAGGATGGCATGGCCCAGCCCGGCGCCGACCAGTTCCTTGATCGCCTCGACACTGCCCAGGGACATGCTGGGCACGGGGTGCAGCCCGGCGGCCGCGAACCATTCGTCCACCACCCGCCGCGTATGGCCGCCGGGTTCGTAGAGCACCAGCGGCAGGGCGGCGACGGCCTCCGGCGTCAGCGGGATGGCGGGTGGCTGTGAGGCAAGGGGCGAGAAGAGCAGGAACTCGTCCGCCAGGGCCGGGGTGACGGCGAAGGCGCGGCCAGGGGCGGGCAGGGTGACGAGGCCGAGATCCAGCGCGTTCTCCTCGATCGCCTTCAGCACCTCGGCCGTGTTGCCCGTGCGGACGGTGATCTCCAGCGCCGGAAGGCGCTGCCGCAGCCCGCGCAGCACATCCGGCAACAGGTAGATGCAGGCGGTGGCGCCGGTGCCGATGCGAACCCGCCCGGCGACGCCCGCCGCATGCGGCGCCAGTTCCTCCAGCGCCTCGCCCACCGCCCGCTCGATGCGCCGCGCATGGGCGAGCAGGGCCATTCCGGCCGCGGTCGGCCCGGCACGCCGGCCCACGCGCTCGATCAGCCGCACGCCGAGGCGGCGTTCGAGCTGGCGGAGCTGCAGGCTGATCGCCGGCTGGGTCAGGCCGCGCCGTTCCGCCGCGGCCGAGAAGCTGCCCAGTTCCACCACGTCGGTGAAGCTGCGGAGCTGGTCGAGGCTGAGATCGCGCATCCCAAAGTTTTCCTGATGCTCTGCATGAGGGGGCAAAGCTTCCCTCATGGTGCCGGGGGATGGAAGAGTCCGGCCATGTTCCTTCGGACCACCGCCGCATGACGCCCCTCCCTTTCCTCGTCCGCCCCGCCCATGACGGCGATCTCGCCGTGATCCAGGCGATCTACGCGCAACATGTGCTGCACGGCTGCGCTTCCTTCGAGGAAGCGCCGCCTGGGTTGGAGGAGATGGCGGCGCGGCGGCAGGGCGTGCTGGCGCTGGGCCTGCCCTATCTGGTGGCGGAGCGGGACGGGGAGGTGGCGGGCTATGCCTATGCCTCGCTCTACCGCGCCCGGCCCGCCTACCGGCATACGCTGGAGGATTCCATCTATGTCGCCCCTGGGCGCGAGGGGCAGGGGGCAGGCCGCGCGCTGCTGTCCCGGCTGATCGCCCTTTGCGAGGCGGGTCCCTGGCGCCAGATGGTCGCGGTGATCGGCGACAGCGGCAACCAGGCTTCCCGCACCCTGCACGAGCGGCTGGGCTTCCGCACCATCGGCATCCTGGCCGATGTCGGCTTCAAGCACGGGCGCTGGCTGGATTCCGTGCTGATGCAGCGCGCCCTGGGGCCGGGGGCCGTGCGCCTGCCCGATGCCCCGGCGCCGCGCCCGTGACCCTGACCGCCGTTTCCCCTGCCGTCCCCCGGCGCACCGTCTGGGCGCTCGGCCTGTCGCAGCTCATCGCCTGGGGTGTCAGCTACTACCTGATCGGCGTGCTGGGTGAGCGCATCGCCACCGATCTCGGCTGGGGCATGGCGAGGGTGCAGGGCGGCTTCGCCCTGTCCCTGCTGGTGATGGGGCTCGTCTCCCCCCTGGCCGGGCGGATGATGGACCGGCAGGGCGGGCGCCGGGTGATGGGCCTCGGCTCCGTCCTCCTGGCCCTGGGCTGCCTCGGCCTGGCCCTGGCGCGGGAGGTGGTGGGCTACTACGCGGCCTGGGCGGTGCTGGGGCTGGCCATGCGCCTGACCCTCTACGACGCCGCCTTCGCCGCCCTGGCGCGGATCGGCGGGACGGGCGCACGCCGGGCGATGTCGCAGATCACCCTGCTGGGCGGCCTGGCCTCCACGGTCTTCTGGCCGCTGGGCCACCTGCTGGCGGAGCATCTCGGCTGGCGCGGCGCGTGCCTCGCCTATGCCGGGGCGGCGCTGCTGACCCTGCCGCTGCACCTGCTGATTCCCAACGGCCGTGCCGGTCCCTTCCGGGCCGGGCCGGATGCCCCCGCCGC
>NZ_BDLP01000293.1:0-5632 GCF_001950415.1 Roseomonas sp. TAS13 | reverse complement strand
GCCGTGGCCTGCCGATGGAACTGGCGGCGCCGCCCCGCAAGGCGTCGGGCGGAGACGATGCCTCGCCCTGGCTGGCACGGCATCCCATCCCCTGGCGCCCGGCGCGCTTTCCCGCCCATGCCGACCGTTGGGCGTTGGACGACTGGTGCCCGCCGGAGACGGTGGAGGCGGTCGCGGCGCTGCACCGGCAGGGGCGCTACGACGTGGTGATCGCCTCCTACACCTGGATGTCGGCGGTGCTGGAGGCGGTGCCGGGGGCCTTCCGCGTGCTGGATACCCACGATCTGATCGGCGGGCGCGCCGCGGAGGCGGCGCGGCTCGGCCTCGCGCCATCCTGGTTCTGGACCGGGCTGGCGGAGGAAGCGGCGGGGCTGGCGCGGGCCGAGCTGGTCCTGGGCATCCAGCCGGAGGAAAGCGAAGTGCTGCGCCGGCGCGGCGCGCGGGCGGTGCTGACGGTGGGCCATGCGACCGGGCCAGGGGCTGTGCCGCCCCGCGCCAGGGGACCGGCGACCTGGGATTTCGGGCTGCTGGCCAGCGCCAATGTCTGGAACCTCCATGGGGTGGCGGCGCTGGACCGGGCCCTGGCCCCGCACCCGGGAATTCCCTGGCTCCTGGCCGGGGAGGCCGGGGTGGCTGGCGGATTCCGCTCCGCTGGCATGGCCATCGGACCGGTGGCGGAGGCGGGCGCCTTTTACCGGCTGGTGGATTGCGTCGTGAACCCGGTCGAGGGCGGCACCGGGCTGAAGATCAAGACCGTGGAGGCCCTGGGTCTCGGGCATCCGGTGATCGGCACGCGCCACGCCTTTGCCGGACTCGGAGCGCGGCATCCGGCGCAGCAGGCCGGGGATGCGGCGGCGGCGGCGGGCTGGATGGCGGAATACCGTGCCAGCCCCGCCCTGCGCACGGAGCTCCTGGCCGCCTCGCGGGAACTGGCCGGACGGTGGCGTGCATCGGTGGAGGAAGGGCTGGACCGCCTCGCCGCGCTTGAGGCCGATCTCCGCCTCCGGGTCGGGCTGCTGCGCGCCGGCCGGCTGGACTGGCGCAACGGCGAGGCGGTGCTGGCCCTGCATGGCGGGCGGCTGCTGGCCGATCCGCTGGCCATCGACGGCGCGGGGGGCCGGATCGCTCTGCGCGTGGCGGCGGAGGGCACGGCCAGCCCGCCCAGCCTGGATGTTTCCGCCCATGCCCCCTCGGTCGACCTCGCGGCGCTGCTTCCCGCCCTGGGCCTGCCCGGTGGCGTCAGCGGCATGCTCGATGCGGAAACCGCGCTGTCTGCCAGGGGAAGGACGCTGCGCGAGATGGCCGCCGGGCTGAACGGCTCGCTCGGCCTCGCCCTGGCCGATGGGCGGGTGGATATCAGCCTGCTGGACGCGGTGGCGGGCGACCTGCGACGCCTGCTGCTCCCCAATGCCCCGCGCAACGGCAGCGAGGCGGTGCGCTGCCTCGCCCTGCGCCTCCAGGCGCGGGACGGCGTGGCCAGCGCCCAGGCGATGCTGCTGGAAACCGACATCGCCAGCGTGCTGGGCTCCGGCTCGGTCGATCTGGGGCAGGAGCGGCTGGACCTGCGGCTGCTGCCCCGCGCCCGCCTCGGCGGCATCGGTCTGGCCATCCCAGTGGTGGTGGACGGCGCCCTGGCGCAGCCGCGCCTGCGTGCCGATCCGCAGGGCGCGGCCAGCGCCGGCGCCGCGATCCTGAAGGAGCTCTCGAACCGCCGAAACGATCCCGGCGGCACGTTGGGCCAGACCTTGAACCAGGCTCTGGGCCAGATCCTCGGCGAAGGCGACAGCGAGGCCGATTGCGCCGCGCAGCTCCGGATCGCCCGGGGCGGGCGCGAGGGGCCGGTGCCGGCCCCGGCCGCGCCGGAGAACCGGCAGGGCGGCGTCGGCGACCTGCTGCGGGGCCTGCTGCGGCGCTGACACGCCGGAGCGGGCAGCGCTCCGGCCGCATTTGCCATGGCGACGATCTGGTCTAGATCAGGGGAAGCCTGCTGTTCCCGTCGGGAAACCCTCCAGCCGAAGGTTCGGCGAGGGCCGGGAACGAATTGTCGCGGAGCGTTCCGCCGGGAGAGCGCTTCCGCCAACCGCAGAGGGGAGAGAAGTGCTCCGCCCCCGCCCGGATGGGGTGGAGCCGCTCCGGAGGACCCGCGATGAAGCGATTCTGGGACCGGGCCGACTATGCCGAGGTGCCTGGCGGCTTCGCCATCACGCTCGACGGAAAGCCGCTGCGCCTGCCCGGCGTCGATGGCCGCGCCGCTGGCTTCACCCTGCCCAGCCGCCCGCTGGCCGAGGCCGTGGCCGGGGAGTGGCAGCAGGCGGGCGGCGGGAAGGGCGGCGAGATGAGCCTGGACGAGGTGCCGCTCACCCGCCTCGCCGGCACCGGGCTGGACCGGATCGCACCGGACCCCGGCCCAACGGTGGAAGCCATTGCCCGCTACGCCGAGACCGACCTGCTCTGCTACCGCGCCGAGGATCGCCGCCTCGCCGCACTGGAGGCGGCGGACTGGGACCCCATCCTCGACTGGTGCGCGGCCTGCCATGGCGCCCGCCTGCACCCGACCAGCGGCATCGCCTACCGCCGGCAGGACCCGGAGGCGCTGGAGCGTCTGCATGGCGTGGTGGCGCAGCATTCGCCGCTGGAGCTTTCCGCCCTGGGCCTCGCCGTGCCGGCGCTGGGCAGCCTCGTGCTCGGCCTGGCGCTCTCGGCCGGGGCGCTGGACCCGGTCGCCGCGCACCGGCTCTCCATCCTGGACGAGACCTACCAGGAAGCCCTCTGGGGCGAAGATGCCGAGGCCCTGGCCCGACGCGAGAGGCTGGCGGCCGACGTGGCACTGTCCGCCCGGCTGCTCTTCCTAGCAAGGACGCACTGATGGCAGCCCGGCTGATCCGCATCCGGGGCCGCGTGCATGGGGTGGGGTTCCGCGACTGGCTGCTGCGCGAGGCGCGCGCGCACGGTCTCGCCGGCTGGGTCCGCAACCGGCAGGACGGGTCCGTGGAGGCGCTCCTGTCCGGCGACGAGGCCGCCGTGCGCGACGTACTGTCCGCCTGCCGCCTGGGCCCGCCTCTGGCGCGGGTGGACGAGTTGGTGGAATCCTTCTCCGAGGCGCCGGACGAACCGGGATTCCGCCGCCTGCCGACGGCCTGAGGCGAGGCTACGCTTCCCGAATCGCCGGCTCGCAGGCCACCGGAAAATTGACCGAGCTGGCGATGAAGCAGCGCGTATGCGCCGCATGGTGCAGGGTGCAGGCGAGTTCCGCGTCGCAGCCGGCGCGGATCGTGACCTGCGGGCGAAGGGTCGCGGCGACGAAGCGGCCGCCCGTGCCCTCCTCCACCATCTCCGCCTCGGCCTCGTCGCGATAGGCCGTCACCACCACCCCGGCCTCGGCGCAGAGATGCAGGTACTGGAGCTTGTGGCAGGCGGAGAGCGAGGCGAGCAGCAGTTCCTCCGGATTCCAGCGGGCGGAGTCGCCGCGGAAGGCCGGGTCGGAAGAGCCCTCGACCGGCGGCTTGCCGGGGGCTTCGATGCGGTGGTCGCGGCCATAGGCGCGGTAATGCGCCGTGCCCTCGCCGCGGTCGCCCGTCCAGACCACCGTGACCCTGTAGCGATGGCTCCGCGCCGTCATGTCCGCCTCGCGCCCTTCCCGCGCCACAGGTAGCGCCGCGCGGCGATTCGCGTCGATCCGGCGCGGATCAGCCGCCCACGGTGAGCGGCGGGGTCTGCTGGTGCTGCACCACGCGCCACTCCTCATGCCCCAGGCGGCGGTAGGTGGAGGTGCAGTGCGCCACGTAGGGCTGCGAGCCCTCGCGCTCCGCCTCGGCCTTGTAGGCCACCACGATCAGCCCTTCTTGCGGGCGCATCACCTGCCGCTCGCTCAGCGTCACCCTGGTCCAGCGCGGCGTGTCCGACACCGCCGCGATAGCCTGCTGCCCGCTCATCACATAGGGCGGTTCGGGCAGGACCATCAGGCACTCGTCGTCGATCGAGTCGCGGTAATGCTTGGCATCGGCGGTCCAGAGGCTCGTCTCGAAATCCCAGACCCGGTTGTCGTCCATCGCGTTCATCCCTTTCCGACACCGCCACAACGCGCGGATGGGGGATTCGGCCGGAATCCGGAACGGCCGCTCGCGGCATCGGCATCGCACGGGCGGGCGGGCGGGCGGGCGCCAGGGATCTGGGGCGGAGCCGGAGCAGCCCCCGCCCCGCGCCGGGCGCAGCGCCGACCCGTGCGTCCACGGCCGCGCTTGCATCCTGCACTGCAACAGTCCATATCCCGCCCACCGGCGATCCGCGCCGGTCATGCTCCCTGACGCGAGCGGGCCGCTTCCATCATGGCCCTGCGGCGGAGCAACCTTCTCCCGGGCCGCCATCCGCGTCGTTCGCGGCCCACTGGAAGACGCTCTTGCCCCAGGGAAGCCATGGGCCGGGCGCTTCACGGACCGATCGAACACTGATGACCGATTTCCTGACCCTCGGCCTCGCGTCGCCCATCCTGCGCGCGCTGGACGAAGAGGGCTACACCACCCCGACCCCGATCCAGGCCCAGGCCATCCCGGCCGCCATGGAAGGGCGGGACGTGCTGGGCATCGCCCAGACCGGCACTGGCAAGACCGCGGCCTTCGCGCTGCCGCTGCTGCACCGCCTGATCATGGACAAGCGCCGTGCCCCGCCGACCGGCTGCCGCGCGCTGATCCTGTCGCCGACGCGGGAACTGGCGGCGCAGATCCATGACAGCATCAAGGCCTATGGCCGCCACCTGGGCCTGCGCAGCGCGCTGATCTTCGGCGGCGTGCCGGAGAACCCGCAGCGCCGCGCGCTGTCGGGCGGCGTGGACATCATCGTCGCCACGCCGGGCCGCCTGCTGGACCATATCGGCACGCGCAACTGCCGCCTGGACTCGCTGGAGGCCTTCATCCTCGACGAGGCCGACCAGATGCTGGACCGGGGCTTCTGGCCCGCGATCCGCCGCATCTCGGGGATGCTGCCGAAGCAGCGCCACACGATGTTCTTCTCGGCCACCATGCCGGAGGCCATCGCCTCGCTCGCCAAGGACCTGCTGCGCGAGCCGGTGAAGGTCGAGGTCACGCCCGTCGCCACCACCGCGGAGCGGGTGAACCAGCGCGCCATCCATGTGAGCCGCGACGGCAAGCGCACGGTGCTGGCCGACATCCTCCGCAAGCCGGAAGTGGGCCGCACCCTGGTCTTCTCCCGCACCAAGCACGGCGCTGACCGCATCGTGAAGCAGTTGGAGCAGGACGGGCTCGCCGCCAACGCGATCCATGGCAACAAGAGCCAGGGCCAGCGTGAGCGCGCGCTCGACGCCTTCAAGCGCGGCACGGCGCCGATCCTGGTCGCGACCGACATCGCCGCGCGCGGCATCGACGTGTCCGGCGTGACGCATGTGATCCAGTACGACCTGCCGGAAGTGCCGGAGACCTATGTCCACCGCATCGGCCGCACCGCGCGCGCCGGCGCCTCGGGCGAGGCCATCGCCCTGGTGTCGCTGGACGACGTGCCGCTGCTGCGCGCGGTCGAGAAGCTGACGCGCCAGGCGGTTCCGGCCGAGGGCGACATCCCGACCGGCCCGGTGCCGCGCGCGCCCGGGCGCCAGCCTGTCTCTTGATCACATCTACGCACA
>NZ_BDLP01000292.1:0-5715 GCF_001950415.1 Roseomonas sp. TAS13 | reverse complement strand
GCATCAGGCGCTCGACCCGTCCACGGCCAACCTTTCTCCCCTGTGCCCGCAAGGTGGCATGCACACGGGGACTGCCGTAACGGCCACCGCTGTTGGCATGGGCCTGGCGGATGTCGGCCAGCAGGGCACAGTCCTCAATGGCGCGCCTGCTATCTGGCCGCGATCGCCAAGCGTAGTAGCCGGCGGTCGAAATCCCCAGCACGCGGCACAGCGGCTGGACCGCCCAGGTATCGCGGCAGTCCTCGACCACGCGGAACTTCATCTCAGTGGTTCCGCGAAGATCGAAATAGACTTTTTTAAAATGTCCCGCTCCATGCGCAGCCGGTCGCACTCACGCCGCAGTCGCGCGATCTCAGCAGCTTGGTCGGCCGTCGGGACCGGCAAGGGCTTGAGGGAGGAGGCAGCTGCAGGCTGCGGCGCCTCGGTCTTGCTACCGCCGGCGCTATACTGGCGCACCCACCGGCACAGCAGCGTCGGGTGCAGACCAACCTCGCCCGCCACCGCCGTCGGCGTGCGCCCGCCGCCGACCACCAGGTCCACGACCTGGCGCTTGTAGTCCTCCGTGTAGGAACGCGGCTTGGTCCTCGTCGCCTGCTGATCCATCGAACACCTCCAGCTCAAAGCTTGCCTCAGGGTGTCCACGGAAGTCGTGGAGGATCAGATCGATGCTGGGCAGCACGGCGGGCGATACGATGTTGAGGTCATGGGCAGGATCCGGCCGACATGGCACGATGCCGTGCAGGTGGGCGCGGTCGACAGCACGCTCGCGACGGCCGAGACGCTTGTCGTGGCAGGCCACCTCGAGCCCGGCATGATGGATGCGGACCTGGTTGTCGCCCACCACCACACTGACCTCGGCGCCGATCAGCCGCCACGGCACGCTGTAATGGTTGGTGTCGACGTCCACGCAGGCATCAGCCTGCACCCGCCGGTTCAGCTCGCGCAGCTGCCGGAACGGTGGTCGGCCGTTCAGCGGGCGCAATGCCTGCCGCTCCTCGCGCTCGAACCGCACGATCGGCGCCTCGCCCGTCGTGCCGTGCACCCGCGTGTCGGCCACCTCGCGCATCCACCAGGACAGATGCTCCTCCAAGGCACCCCACGAGGCGAAACGCCGCCCGGCGATGGCGTTGTGCTTGACGTAGCCCACGCCGCGCTCATCCTTGCCCTTGGTGCGAGCTCGATAAGGCGCGCAGGCGACCGGCCGCACGTCCCAGTATCGGGTGAACGCGTGCAGGCGGCTGTTGAACTCCACCTCCCGCGTCACCGGGTCGTGGTGCTGGACCAGGGCGCTGGCATTGTCGAGCAGCATCTCGCCCGGCAAGCCACCGAAGTGGCGGAACGCACCCTCGATCCCCTCCAGCCAGGATGATTGCCGCTCATGCCGGAACGGCGCCGCATAGATCCGGCGCGAGTAGCCCAGCGTGGCTACGAACAGGAACACCTTGCCCGGCTCGTCATCGATCGCGATCCGGCGCTGTCCGAAGTCGATCTGCAACTGGCGCCCGGGCGGCGTCTCGAAGCGAACCGTGGCCAGCGCCTCGGCCGCCAGCTCGCGCCGCAGATGCGACACAGCCCGCTCCACCGTACGCAGGCTGACCACGATGCCCAGCTCGGACGCCAACTCCTGGCGCACCACGTCCGCGTTGCCCCGGTGGCGCCGCAGCCGCTCATCCAGCCAGGCTGTGTGACCCACCAGCAGACTGGGCCGGGTCGGAACCCGGCACGGCGCCCAGCCACCCGCGGCCAGATAGCGCTGCACCGTCTCCCGGTTGCACCCAATCTCTGCCGCGATCCGCCGGGTGCCCCAGCCCAAACCATGAAGACGCTGCATCGCCACCACCTCGTCCGGCGTCCTCATCACCTGCCTCCGCCCATCCTTGCCTGGCGGAAATACCTCCAATCGATCCGTCAACTTGCCTCTCCCTGCTATGCAGGGTGGCTGGGTTCCTGATGTCGTCGGTGGATGGGTTTACCCTGTCGCCTGACACGTCGACAACACGGCTGTCACCGCGCCCGTATCGCCCCGCTCCGGCCCCGGCAGCTCCGGCACGACGCGCAACGGCACGAACACCGGCCCATCCTCCACCAGCCGGCCGCGCTGCCGCGCCTCCCGCCATTGCCACAACAGTCCGCGGCTCAGGTCATGGCGCCGCGCCACGTCGTTGAACTTCGCCCCAGGCTCGTCGAGCTCGGCCAGGATCCGCAACTTCTCCTCAGGCCGCCAGCGCCGGCGCCGCTCAACCCCCGTGATGATTTCCAATCCGACCCCCGCCCGCTCTTACCGGCACACTTAAGAATGCTCGTAAAAACAGCGGACAGCAGGACCTGCGAACGCGGCCCACGCCGGACGGGTACAGCTATCCCGTGCTGTCTCGGTGATCTCGAACTGCACCGGCCGTCCTGTTTTCTGCTGCACAACGGTTGAGCGGGTGCGGATGTGGCTGCCAGAGGTCACATCGCCCACCCTGAGCTGGACCACGTCGCAGCCGCGGAGCTTGCTGTCGATGGCGATGTCGAACAAGGCCCGGTCGCGTACCCGCTTCTGGCTCGAAAGATAAAACCGGATCGCCCAGATCTGCTTCTCTTTCAGCGCTCGCTTGGGACCCACGATCCGGCCCGCAGGTCGGGAACTCGGCCGGTCCTTTCCGCTTGGGACGGATCCTTCGGTCCGCATGTCAGCCTCCATTGAGGAAGGGCATGAAGGCCTCCCTGGTGAGAGGCTAAGCCCCTGGCCAGCTGCCCAGCCCGGCGTTTCCTGCATGCTCAGGCGCATGACTCCAGATCGTCGCTTTCCCCTTGCGCCCAGGCATCTCAGACGACAATATGACTACAGTAGTCATGGAGGTCGATGTGCAGGAAATTCAGCTTCGAGATGCCAAGGCCACTTTGTCGGCCGTGGTCGACCAAGCCAGGGCCGGGCAGCCCTCGGTCATCACCCGCCACGGCCGTCCCGAGGCGGTGGTGGTGAGCTTTGAAGAGTGGCAGCGCCTGTCCCAGGTGCCCTCCTTCGGTCGGCTGTTGATAGCCGCTCCGCTGGAAGATGACGATCTTCCTCCCCGGCAGGGTGGCCTACGCGATCCGGGGCTCTGACCCCTGTACCTCATCGACACCAATGTCCTCTCGGCCGGAGCGCCGACCAAGGCGGTTGCCGCCCCGGACCTCGGGACCTGGATGGACCGCAACAGCGCCGGCCTCTTCCTCTCCGTCATCACCGTGGCCGAGGTTGAGGATGGCATCGCCAGAGCCCGCAGGCAGGGAGCCACACGAAAGGCCGAGAGGTTGTCGGAGTGGCTCGAGGCGTTGCTTCATCTCTACGGCGCTCGGATCATCCCCGTGGACCTCAAGGTGGCGCGGCACATGGGTCGGCTAACCGACTTGGCACGAGGCAAGGGGCATGACCCGGGCCTGGCCGACGTCGCCATCGCTGCCACGGCGCTGCAGCACGGCTACACCATTCTGACCCGCAACCTCCGGCATTTCGAGCCTTTAGGGGTTCCTGCGCTGGATCCCTTCTCAGCACTGCCCGCAGACTGTGGATGAGCCACCCAGCACTGACTTCCTCTGGCCTCTCTCGTGAGGGCTGATAAGTCCGATTCATTTTCTGGAAGCGGGACAACCAATGATCGCTCGCCTAACCACAACGACTGGCCGAAAGCGGACCATCTGGTCTGGAGGGCTAGCAGTGAAGAGCGGACGTCCCCTAACGCTTGCCGGCCGGCAACTCTCGACCCATTGAGGCCTGTTCCCGCTGAATTTCGAACTGTTCAAAAGCGATCGCTCGTCCAGTAGGCACGCTGACATCCATCGCCCTCGCAATCTATTAGATGGTAAGCAGCACTCCGTGCATCCCGAGGGTTTCAGTGAGCCGCCAGATCATCAACGAGTACCGTGCCGAACTCGACCGGCTTCGTGTCACGTCAGGTAGCCGACGAGAGAGCGTCCTTCGGGAAGCCTTCAAGGATTTGCTGAAGCACTGGGGTCGTGGCCAGGGGCTCCAGTTTATCCCAGAGCATGACATCGTCACTCCGCAGAAGAACCGCATATATCTCGACGGTGCGCTCCTGCATGCACTACGTGTGCCTTTCGGCTATTGGGAAGCCAAAGACGCCGACGACGATCTCGATGCCGAGATCGCGGCCAAGACCCGCAGGGGATATCCCCGCGACAATATTATCTATTCCGACGACCACACCGCCGTTCTCATCCAAAACAACTTAGAAGTAGCCCGTGTGGCGATGGCCGACACGGATGCTCTCTACGGACTTCTGAGCCGCTACTTCGCTCATGAGCGCCCAGAGATCGCTGACTTTAATAAAGCGGTGAAGCAGTTCAGCCTAGACATGCCTGAAGTGCTGACTGCTCTTCGCGACCTGATCGGCAACAAGCGGATAGCCTCAAAGGATTTTGCGAAAGCAGAGAAAACGTTCCTGAAGCATGCGCAGGACGCCATCAATCCCGCGGTCAACCAGAACGACGCCCAGGAAATGCTGGTCCAGCATATTCTGACAGAGGACATCTTTGCAAAAGTATTCGACAACCCCGACTTCCATCAGCAGAACAATGTCGCCTCTGCCCTCCATACCCTTGAGCAAAAGCTCTTCGGCTACGGCGAAAAGAGGAAGCTGCTGCGCGCGCTTCAGCCATACTATGCCGGCATCAGTCGCACCGCCGCAGTCATCCAGAGCCATACGGAAAAGCAGGGCTTCCTTAAAGCGCTCTATGAAAATTTTTACAGAATCTACAACCTGAAAGCTGCGGACCGGCTTGGTGTCGTTTACACGCCCGGCGAAATCGTCCGGTTCATGATCCGTGGCACGGACTGGCTTTGCGAACGGCACTTCGACAAGAATCTGGTCGACCGTGGTGTTGAGATTCTTGATCCGGCCACCGGCACCGGTACATTCATAGTCGAGTTGCTGGAGCATTTCCGTGGCGACCGAAAGAAACTCAAGCACAAATACCTTGAGGAGCTACATGCTAACGAGGTGGCGATCCTCCCCTACTATGTGGCGAACCTGAACATCGAGGCAACCTATCTAGCCATCTCCGAGGAGTTCACTGAGTTCACCAATCTCTGCTTCGTCGACACGCTGGACAACGTCAACGCCCTGGGCATCCATTCCGGCCATCAGTTCGATTTGCTGGGCACCCTGAGCGACGAGAACATCGAACGCATCAAGCGCCAGAACCGGCGTAAGATCAGCGTCATCATTGGAAACCCACCTTACAACGCCAACCAGCAAAACGAGAATGATAATAATAAAAACCGGCTTTACGATCATATTGATAGGCGGATCAAAGACACCTACATTGCCGCCTCGTCAGCTCAGAAGACCAAGCTGTACGATATGTATTCCCGGTTCTATCGCTGGGCCAGCGACCGTCTCGGCGACGAAGGCATCGTTTCGTTCGTCACCAATCGGAGCTTCATCGACAGCAGGACCTTCGATGGGTTCCGCAAGCTGGTGGCTGCCGAGTTCGGTGAGATCCGCATCGTCGATCTTGGAGGTGATGTCCGGGTCAATCCCAGGCTTTCTGGCACAAAACACAACGTGTTCGGCATCCAAACGGGCGTGGCCATCTGCTTTTTAGTCGGCCTTGAATAACTCGTAAGGCACTGATCTAGCTGTGAGATTTTCCGGGCTCGGCGACCTGGATTTGCAGGGTTCGATTGTTTTCGACGACAAACCCTGCGAATCTTGTGGGCATGAAGCA
>NZ_BDLP01000291.1:0-5722 GCF_001950415.1 Roseomonas sp. TAS13 | reverse complement strand
GCGTAGTAGGTCCGCAGCGAGCGGCCGATCGCCGCGGCCTGTGTCATCCGTGGCGGTCCGCGGCGCGGAAGGCAACGGCGACGCCGCCGGCCGCTTCGGGCGGGACGGTGAGGCCGAGCGGGGTTTCCGTGGCGATGCCGGCGAGGATGCGCCGGGCGGCGGCGTTGCCGTCGCCGGTCAGCACGGTGATGGCGGCGTGGAAGGGCAGAGAGGGCGGTTCCACACCGGGGAGCAGGGTCTCCAGCGCCGCCACCGGCAGGATGCGGACGCGCGTCTCGGCAAGGGGAAGGACGTAGCCGCCCGCCGGGTCGGGTTCCAGCGGCAGGCCGGCGAGGCGGGACAGGCGCGCGGCGCTTTCGGCGGGCTTCTCGGCCACCAGGATGCTTTCGGCCAGGGCCACGGCCTCGTTGGGGTGGTCGAGCCAGCGTGCCTGCCACAGAAGCTCCGGCGTCAGGTGCTCGATGAGCTGGACATGGCCTTCCGGCGCATCCGGCAGCGGCACGCGGGCGAAGCGGGCGCGGGGCCCCTCGGGATCGTCCACCGGGCGTTCCAGCATCGCCACGTCGCGGATGTCGAGCCCGGCGCGGCGCAGGCGCGGCAGGTTGGCGGCGGCATCCCCGGTGCCGAGCGCCAGGATGTGCATCCCCACGTAGTGGTCGAGGAAACGCCCCAGCCCGTTATCCGGCAGGGCGGGGTCGAGGATCGCCAGCAGTTCCAGGTAGCCCCGGCGCAGCATGGCGCAGCGGTTGCCGGTGGCCAGCGGCTCCGCCGGACCGCCGGGCATGCGGGGGGCGGATTGCCGGGCGATGGGGGTCAGGGCGAAGCCCAGCCGCTCCCACTGGGCCCAGAGGGCGGGGCCGTCGCGGGTGCAGACGCCGATATGGTCGAGGTCCGAGGCGGTGCCGGCACCGCCGGTGCTGCCGTTCAACCCAGGTTCTCGTATTTCGGCAGCAGCCATTCCTTCGGCTCGGCAGCGGCCTCGGCATACCAGCGCTCCATCAGCGGGTGGCCGCGCACGGCCTCCAGATAGGCGAGGGAGCGGGGGGAGAGTTCCGGCCTGTAGGTCAGGAAGCGGGCGACCACCGGGGCGTACATCGCATCCGCCGCACCGAATTCGGGGCCGAACAGGAACGGGCCGCCCTGGTCGATGAGGCATTCCGCCCAGACCGCCTCGATCCGGGCGATGTCGGCCAGGCTCTCCGGATTGCGGCCGAGGCCGGCATAGTCACGGCCCAGGTTCATCGGCATGGCGATGCGCATGGCGCGGAAGCCGGCATGCATCTCCGCCGCCACGGAGCGGGCCTGGGCGCGCGCCACGCGGTCGGCGGGCCAGAGGGCGGGGCTCTGCTCGGCGCAGTATTCCAGGATGGCGAGGCTTTCCCAGATGCGGGCGCCGCGATGCTCCAGATAGGGCACGAGCCCGGCCGGGGTGGCCTCGTGGATGGCCGCCGTCCCGCCGCCGCCGGCGAGGGGGATCACCACCTCCTCCACCTTCAGCCCGGCGAGATGCACGCCGAGCCAGCCGCGCAGGCTCCAGGAGGAGTAGCGCTTGGTGCCGATGACGAGGCGGCCTTCGGACATAGGACTGGCTCCCTTATTCCGCCGGAACGGCGGCGACACCCTTGCTGGTGGAGTACTCGAAATGCAGCGCCTCGCCAGGGAAGACGCGGCCATGCGCGGCATGGGCGGCGACGGCGGCCTCGGCGAAGCCCTGCAGGATCAGCTTGAGCTTGCCAGGGTAGGTGGCAATGTCGCCGATCGCGTGGACGCCGGGGATGCTGGTTTCCATCGTCGCCGGGTTCACCGCGACATGGGTCTTCTCCAGCCCCAGTCCCCATTCGGCGATGGGGCCGAGCTCCATGGCGAGGCCGAAGAAGGCCAGCAGGTGATCGGCCTCCACGTCGCGCTCCTCCCCCTTCAGGGTCGCGAGGGTGACATGGGTGAGCGTCCGCCCGTCGCCCTTCAGCCCGTGCAGCTGGTAGGGGATGGCCATCTCGATCTCGCCCCGCGCGGCGGCTTCCTCCATCTGGGAGACGCTTTCCGGCGCGGCGCGGAACTTGGGGCGGCGGTGGACGAAGGTGACCTTGGCCGCCACCTGCTTCAGCGACAGGGCCCAGTCCACGGCGGAATCGCCGCCGCCGGCGATCACCACGCGCTTGCCGCGGAAATCCTCGCGCCGGGCGACGAAGTAGCGGACGGCGCCGCCTGCCTCATAGCCCTCCAGCCCGGCCAAAGGCGGGCGGTTGGGGCCGAAGGCGCCGGCCCCGGCGGCCAGGATCACTGCCCTGGCCACCACCGTGTCGCCGGCGCTGGTGCCGAGGACGAGGTGCTCGCCCTCCCGCACCAGGCTCTCGACCCGACGGCCGAGGAGGTAGGTGGGAGTGAAGGGGCGCGCCTGTTCCTCCAGCCGGTCGATCAGCTCGCCGGCCGGGATGCGGGGAAAGGCGGGAATGTCGAAGATCGGCTTCTCGGGGTAGAGCGCCGTGCACTGGCCGCCGATGGCATCCAGCGTGTCGATCACCGTACAGCGCATCTTCAGCATGCCGCACTCGAACACGGCGAACAGGCCGGCGGGCCCTGCCCCGATGACGGCGACGTCGGTCTCGATGCGCGCGGCCATCCCTGTCTCCCCAATTCCCATTGATACGGGCCAGTCCGGGGCTGGGTGATACAGGCAAGCGCGCCGCGGTCAAAGCCACCTGCCGGCGACGGGCGGAAATTAGCGCCTGCGCGGGAGGGATGGACGGGGCGTTGTGTGGGGAATGGGAAAGGCCGGGCTGGGCGCGAGGCCAGCCGGGTGGCCCGGATCGCGAAAAAACCCGGTTAAGGGAAGATCCGGGGCGAGAGGGGAAACCCGCTGAGGGTCAGCCCATGATCTCGTGCACGATGCGGCGAATTTCCTCGCTGCTCAGGCCGGAAGCCTCCGGGCGCGCCGGCAGGGAAGGGGTGGAAGCCAGGGCCGCCGGGAAGGGCAGGCTGGCGGTGACGGCCAGATGGCCGGAATGATTATGAGAAGGCGTATTCATGGTATTCCTTTGGCCGCGGCCTCCGGGATCGGAGCCGTTCGGTGCTGATTTCGAAGATTAACGTGGAGAATGGCCCGAAGTCGGTGACTTCATGATGAAGATCGTCATCCGTCATCGCGGGCGAAGCCGGCGGGAAAGGGGGAGACGATCAATCAGGCGGCCTTCGCCTGGAAGAATGTCACTGGAACGATGTTGGCGTTAGGGACCGGGTTGGCGCGGTGGCTGCGTGACGGCTGTCACATGCGGCGGCCGGAAAGCCTCGGTCACGGCTGGTTGCCGCTCCAGTGTTGCGGAGGGAGGCCGTGGCCCCCTCTGCCGTCGCCGCCACCATCCCCGCGGCCGGCATGGCCGGCGGATGCGGGGAGTGGCCGCCGGGACCTTGCGGTCCCGTCACGCCCGTTCAGGCGCGCTTCAGGTTGCCGGCCGAGACCTTGCCCTGATTGCCGCGCTGCATCTCGAACTCGAGCTTGTCGCCCTCGTTCAGGTTGCCGATTCCAGAGCGCTCAACGTCGGAGATGTGGACGAACACATCCTTGGAGCCATCATCCGGCTGGATGAAGCCATAGCCCTTGGTTGCGTTGAACCACTTAACAGTGCCGGTTGCCATGGTGTTTTCCGATCCTTGGCAGAAATCCCCGCCGCGCAGACATGCACGGCGGACCAAGCCTTTGGAAAGGATGCAGACACCAGGCTCGGCGCTCCGTCACGAGCTCGGAGAGCAGGCCGAACCAAACACTTGATGGGCCATAGAGTGGGGAAGTGCATCCCTGAAAACAAGAGGAGATTGCGAAGATAGCAGCGGCATGGGGTGATCCAGAGAACGATTCAGTGCGCAATCAAGAGGTTAAGTGTCTATTATCACGAATTCGTGACTTCTGGTGTGGCTTGGCAGAGATGGGAGCAGGTCACGGATGGTAGAGCTCGCAGTCCATTGAGAAAAATTTCATTGCACACAATTATATATTGCTCCAAATGAATCCTTCGAGGGAGGCGCGGCATGTCGGACGGAACGCAGGACATTCCCCTGCTGGATGACCAGCTCTGCTTTGCCCTCTATTCGGCAATGAATGCGCTCGGCCGCGCCTATGCCCCGTTGCTGGAGCCGCTCGGGCTCACCTACCCGCAGTACCTGGCCATGCTGGTGCTCTGGGAAAAGGACGGCCTGTCGGTGAAGGAACTGGGGCGGCGGCTGTTCCTGGACTCCGGCACCCTCACGCCGCTGCTGAAGCGGCTGGAGGTGGCCGGGCTGGTGGGGCGGATGCGCGATCCGTCGGACGAGCGCATGGTCCGCATCCGTCTGACCGAGGCAGGCCGGTCCCTGCGGGAGAAGGCGCGGGAGATCCCCTACCGCCTGGCCTGCGCGATCGACCGTTCCCCTGCCGAGATCGGCGGGCTGCGCGACGACCTGGTTCGCCTGCGCGATGCCTTGCGGGCGGCCTGACCATTTTCCCGCACACGGTTCCATGACCGCCGGCCCCGCGAAGGGCGTTGCGGCGACGAGGAGAAGAGAATGAGCGTCGACGTCAAGTACCGCACCACCGCCTCCGCCACCGGGGGCCGCGACGGCCGCGCCGCCACCGAGGACGGCTCGCTGGACGTGAAGCTGAGCACGCCCAAGGAACTGGGCGGCGCCGGCGGTGAGGGCAACAACCCCGAGCAGCTTTTCGCCGCGGGCTATTCCGCCTGTTTCCTGGGCGCCATGAAGGCGGTCAGCGGCAAGGTGGGCGTGCGCGTGCCCAACGATGCGAAGGTCACCGCCACGGTCGGCATCGGCCCGCGTTCCGAGGGCGGCTTCGGCATCACCGCCGACCTGAAGATCTCCCTGCCGGGCGTCGAGCACGCCAAGGCCGAGGAGCTGGTGCAGGCCGCGCACCAGATCTGCCCCTATTCCAACGCCACGCGCAACAACGTGGATGTCGGGCTGACGGTGGTCTGAAGACCCGGCGCGGGGGAGGGGTGGTGCATCGCGGCACCGCTTCCCCGCCATCGGCGCGCGGCCGGTGTCATCCCGGCACAATCCCGGTTGGGGCCGCTTGTCCCTGCGCGATGCGCCGGGGCATGGTGCGCCCGTATGGCGCCTGCTTCATCCCTCGACATCCTGCTGCCCGACCTCGCCGCCACCGAGGCACTCGCGGCGCGGCTGGCCCGGCTGGCCCGGCCCGGCGACGCCATCCTGCTGGACGGTCCCCTGGGGGCGGGGAAATCCGCCCTGGCGCGGGCCTTCCTGCGGGCGGCGGCCTGCGATCCCGGGCTGGAAGTGCCTTCGCCCACCTTCACCCTGGTGCAGGGCTACGAGCTGCCGGACGCCGCATCCTTCCGCATGGCCCATCACTTCGACCTCTACCGTCTCGGCGGGGCGGATGAGGTGGCGGAGCTGGGCTGGGAAGAGGCGCGCGACGGGGTGGTGCTGGTGGAATGGCCGGATCGGCTGGAGGATCTGGCGCCGGAGGATGCGCTGCGCATCCGCCTGACGCCGCTGGAGGGCGAGGCGCGGCGGGCCACGCTGCGGGGCTGGCCCGGACGAATCGAAAGACTTTCCCCATGACCATGGATGCCCTGAACGCCGCCGCCCCGGATACCGATGTCCCGGCTGCCGCTGCCCCGGTCGGCCCGGCCCCCGGCTTCCCGGCCATCGACGCCTTCCTGGCCGCGAGCGGATTCGCCGGCGCGGCGCGCGAACCCCTGCCGGGCGATGC
>NZ_BDLP01000290.1:0-5737 GCF_001950415.1 Roseomonas sp. TAS13 | reverse complement strand
CGCCTTACGGTGGAGCTGTGCGTAGATGTGATCAAGAGACAGCCAGCTGATCGTCGCCCATACCCGCAAGGCGGGGGCGATCGTGCTCGGCAAGACCAACACGCCGGAATGGGGCGCCGGCGCCAATACGCGCAACGGGGTCTATGGCGCGACGGGTAATCCCTTCGACCCGTCGCTTTCGGCGGCGGGCTCCTCCGGCGGCTCGGGCGTGGCGCTGGCCTGCGGCATGGTGCCCGTCGCCACCGGCTCCGACACCGGCGGCTCGCTGCGCAACCCGGCCGCCTATAATGGCATCGTCGGCTTCCGCCCGACGCCGGGCCTGGTGCCGAACGAGAAGAAGCCGCTGGGCTGGGCCGCGCTCGGCGTGCTCGGGCCGATGGCGCGCACCGTGCCGGATCTCTGCCTGCTGCTCTCCACCATGGTCGGCGACGATGCCGGCGACCCGCTGGCCACCACCATCGAGGGCCGGCAGGTCCGCCGCCCGGAGGATTTCGCCGTGCCGGGGGCGGTGGACCTCGCCTCGCTGCGCGTGGCGCTGACGCCGGATTTCGGCTTCGCCCCGACCGAGAAGCACATCCGCGCGGTCTTCGCCGAGAAGACCGGCCTGTTCCGCCATGTCTTCGCCCGGGCGGAGGACACCACGCCGGACTGCGCCGGGGCCGACGAGTCCTTCGAGGTGCTGCGCGCGCTGTCCTTCCTCGCGGGCTTCCATGAGAAGGTGCGCGACACGCCGGACCAGGTCGGCCCCAATGTCCGCGCGAATGTAGAGGAAGGGCTGGGCTACAGCGCCCTCGACGTGGTGCGGGCGATGAAGCTGCAGATGGCGATGTACAAGAGCTGGCAGGGCTTCTTCGAGAGCCATGACGTGATCCTGGCCCCGGCCGTCACGCTCAGCCCGCGCCCCTGGACCGAGCTCTACCCGGCCGAGATCGACGGGGTGCCGACCCGGACCTATTTCCACTGGCTGGCGCTCGCCTATGCGGCGACCCTGGTCGGGCATCCGGCCATCTCGCTGCCGGTGGGGCTGGACCACAGGGGCATGCCGTTCGGCCTGCAGATCGTCGGGCCGCGCGGCGGCGATGCGAAGGTGCTGGCCGTCGCGGCGGCGCTGGAGCGGCTGCTGGCCGGGGACCCGCGCACCGCCCGGCCGGTGCCGGACCTGGCGAAGCTCAAGGCCGCCGTGCCGCTGCGCGAGAGCCCGGGCTTCATGGGCTTCGGCTGAGGCAGGCTGAGGGCCGGAGAGGAGGCTTCCTCCGGCCCCGCTTCCATCCGGCCACTTTGCCCGAGAAAGCGGCCGAGGAGCGCGCTTTATGAAAACAGGACATGACGTGACACCAAAATATCATTAAAGAGACAACGAAAGATATTTTGGATGGCACATCCATGTTCAGGCTCACGCATCGCGCTTCGGCCTGTTACCCCTGGCAGGGAACGGAGCCGGCCGACGAGGTCTGGGGAAGCGGCTGGGCCGATACGACCTGGGGAGCGACAGCCGCGGTCGCGCCGCTGCCAGGCGGAGCCGCGAGGCCACCGGAACCACCGCTCGCGACGACATGGTCCATGCGTGCGAGAGCGCGGGGCCGCGTTCCACTGTCACAGCCGGCGGCAAGGCTCCCGGCATCCGGCGAGGGGGCGAAACCGGCGCGGATCGGCTGAATTCTGGGCGTCCTGGCGCCCCAGGTGCCAGTCCGTCACCATTTGCAATCCGCAGGACACGGAAAGCCCATGGTCCTTCCTCCATCAGCGCATCATCTTCCCCAGGTACGCCCCTGGAGATTCCCTTGGGGAAGAGGAGGTGCATCGGCATGTCCCGGTTCGGACCGGCGGGTTCCGGCGAAGAGAGTGGCGTCCTGGCGCGGTGCGTTCCCGATATGGTCTTTCAGGCCCGGGCGCTTGGTGCAGGCTCTTTCCTTCGGGGCGATTCCCGGCCCGCGCGATATCCGGCCGGAAACGGCGGGATCGTGTTATCCTGCTGGGATGTGTCGTGTGCCGCCCCATATCACCGGTCCCTGCCGGGAGAAGGAAGGGGCGGAATCCGATCGCGGCTCCTGGCGCGAGGCGGCCCGAGGGGCCGGGCCGTTCTCGCCCATTGATCCGCATTACAGAATGTCCATATAGTCCCGTGACTGCGGGGATGGCCCAAACCTCATTCCCGCCAGGAGGAGTCCTAAACACACCATGGCACTGCGTCCCGACAACCGCTTCACGACCGGCGGCTCGGCGTGGACCCAGCCTCTGGGGCGGGCGAGCACGGATGCCGCCGTCCTGGATGCCGGGCTCCGCGCCTATATGCTGCGGGTCTATAACTGGATGGCCTCCGGCCTCGCGCTGACCGGCATCGTCGCCTATGTCATCGCGAACACCGCGCTGTCCCAGGCCTTCTACACCGTGGGCCGCACCCAGTCCGGCTACCTTGTCACGCAGCCCACGCTGCTGGGCTGGGCCGCGATCCTGGCGCCGCTGGCCTTCGTGCTGGTGCTGTCCTTCGGCGTGAACCGCATGCAGAAGACGACGGTGCAGGCGCTGTTCTGGGCCTTCGCCGCGGCGATGGGCGCCAGCATGGCGAACCTCTTCGTCATCTACGCGGGCACCTCGATCGCCACGACCTTCTTCGTGACGGCCGGCATGTTCGCGGCGGTCAGCCTCTACGGCTACACCACCAACCGCGACCTGACCCGCATGGGCAGCTTCCTGATGATGGGCCTGATCGGCATCATCATCGCCGGGCTGGTCAACATGTTCGTCGGCTCCACGGCGCTGCAGTTCGCCATCAGCGTCCTGGGCGTGCTGATCTTCACCGGACTGACCGCCTACGACACGCAGCGCATCAAGGCGGACTACATCGAGTTCGCCTATGCCGAGGGCAGCGACGAGGCCGCCAAGCGTTCCGTCTTCGACGCGCTGGGCCTCTACCTGAACTTCGTGAACCTGTTCCAGTTCATGCTGCAGTTCATGGGCGTGCGGAACCAGTCCAACTGATCCGCCCCGGCCTCCGCCCGGACGGGGGCCGGAACGACAAGAGGCCCCGGGGAGCGATCCCCGGGGCCTTTTCCATATCCGCCGTCCGCATCCCGCGACCGGAAGGGAAGGGGGATCACTCCCCCCTGTCGGCGCTCTTGTCGGCCTTGTTCAGGTGCTCCATCAGCTTCACCGTGGCCTTGATCTTGTCGGTGCTGTCCCGCGCCGCGACCTCCATGGCCAGGCGGTCCAGCGCCAGCTCGTAGATCTGCCGCTCGGAGAAGGACTGGTCCGGCTGGCCGGCGTTGCGGTGCAGGTCGCGCACCACCTCGGCAATGGCGATCGGATCGCCGCTGTTGATCTTCTGCTCGTATTCCTGGGCGCGGCGCGACCACATGGTGCGCTTGATGCGGGCCTTGCCGCGCAGCGTCGCCATGGCCTCGTCCATCACCTTCGGCGAGGCGAGCTTGCGCAGGCCGGAGGAAGGAGCCTTGGCCATCGGCACCTTCAGCGTCATCCGGTTCTCCTCGAAAGTGATCACGATCACCTTCAGGGTCGTGCCGGCGACAGGCACTTCCTCGATGCCCTGCACCTGGCCCACGCCATGGGTCGGATAGACGACATGGTCGCCCGCCTTGAAGTCCTTGCCCTGGTTGCCGAGCGGCTTGGGCGGCGGGGCGGGGCGAATCGGGCCGCTGGGAACGGAGTTGGCCTGGCTTTCCTCGGCCCGGGCCTCGGGAGCCGGGGCGGCGTCGGCCATGGTCTCTTCCGGCTTCGGATCGGCGCTCATGCCCGGACACTCCCCTGCTGGTCCCATCCGGATGCGACGCCGGGGGCGGCCCCGGGGATGACGATGGGGGCTGGCGCTTGCGCGGGAGCCTTCATTCTCTACCTCCAGTGCGGATGAACGCGGCCCCGCGGCGAGGGCTGCGTTCTCCGGATCGGGCCATGTCCTCCCCCTGGTCCCGCCCTGCTCGAACGGAACCGACCGGGCGGCGGAACGGGCCGGCCACGGGAGATTGGGGATGCCTTGACCGAAAACGAGCGGCCCCATACCAGAAAATCCGCTGCTCGTCACATGCGGGGCATCCGCCGCCGGGGCTCGCCCGACAGACGGCGGCAGGGGTCTTCCCGGCGGAGGACCACCGGAAGGGCGGCGGGCAGAAGGACCTGCCGCCGGAGAGGCCTCAGGGCTTGCCGGGGTTGGGGCTCAGCAGGCCGGCCTTGTCCGGCTTGCCGTTCCATTCCTCCGCATCCGCCGGCGCCTCGCCCTTGCGGGTGATGTTGGGCCATTGCTGGGCATAGGTGCGGTTGACCTCGGCCCAGGCGGTCGCGCGATCGTCGCTGTCCGGCAGGATCGCCTCCGCCGGGCATTCCGGTTCGCAGACGCCGCAGTCGATGCACTCATCCGGATGGATGACAAGGAAGTTCTCGCCGACGTAGAAGCAGTCCACGGGACACACCTCGACGCAGTCCATGTACTTGCAGCGGATGCAGTTCTCGGTGACGACGTAGGTCACTGCGGCAGTCTCCTGTCCGGTATCTCTTCCGGCACGCTGGCGAAAGTTCCGGCGTCACATGGCGCGAACGGGGCGTTCCGGCAAGCCGTTCATGCCGCCGGTCTGCCCCGTGGGGACGGTTCCCCTGCCCGGCGGCGGCATCAGGCCACCAGGGGCAGGGCGATGGCCTCCAGCGCGTCGCGGGCCTCCGCCGGGGCCAGGCGCAGCTGCAGGCCGCGCTGGCCGCCATTCACGAAGACATAGGGCTCGGCCATGGCGGCCTCCTCGATCGCCGTGGGCAGGCGGCGCCGCTGGCCGAAGGGGCTGATGCCGCCGACATGGTAGCCGGTGAGGCGCTCCGCCTCCCCGGGCGGCATCATCCCGGCCGATTTCCCGCCGAAGCCGGCGGCGAGGCGCTTCATGCTCGCCTCACGGTCCGAAGGCAGCAGCACGCAGACCGGCCTGCCATCCACGCGGGCCAGCAGGGTCTTCAGCACGCGCGACGGCGGCTCGCCGATGGCCTCCGCCGCCTGGAGCCCGATGCGTTCCGCCCCCGGGGCGTAGTCGTAGTGCCGGCGCTCATAGGCGATACCGGCCTTGTCGAGGAAGCGGGTGGCGGGAGTGGCGTTGGACATGGGCCCGATCCGGCAGGATGACGCCGGCGGCAGGGGCCGCGCGGCCTGCGGGCGAGCCTAGGCCACCAGGACGGAACATGGCAGGGGCGGGACGAAGCCCTGTCCCCACGATCTCCCGGGGAGGGCGCGCCGCCCCCGCTCAGTCCGCGAGTTCCTCGTAGAGCAGCCGGGCCTCGGGTGCCGGGCCACGGCGCATGGCGAGGGACAGGACGCGCCAGACCTGGATGCGGCCGTGCTCCGGGCCGCCGAGCGCCAGGGTCAGCACATCCCCGGGCCGCAGCCGGGCGTGGGCCTTTTCCGCCGGCTGGCGGTTCAGGCGGACGGCACCGGCCTCGACCAGACGGGAACAGGCGGCGCGGGTCTTGGCCACCCGCGCGCACCAGAGCCAGGCATCCAGCCGCTGCCAGTCCTGGCCCTCCTGCCCTCCCTTCTGGCCCCCTCTCGGGCCTACGCCCGGGCCGCTCAAGCCGTCACTTGCCGAGCTTCAGCTTGGCCAGGGCCGCGAAGGGGCTGTCCGGGTCGGGGCCGGAGTCGCGCTTGCCACCGATCTGGAAGACGCGGGGCTCGCGGTCGCCACCCTTCCGGTCGCGGTCGGAGAAGGGGCGGTCGCCGCGCGGCCGGTCGCCCCTTGGCCTGTCGCCGCGC
>NZ_BDLP01000289.1:0-5748 GCF_001950415.1 Roseomonas sp. TAS13 | reverse complement strand
GGTCGGGGGAGGGCTTCATGCTCTCGGCTCTCCCGATCTGGGTGCGGCCGATGGCTGTCGCGCTCTCGGTACGCCAACCACAGGACGCAGCGTAAGGCTGTATCCGGTGGACCGGCGCTAGCCCGCCGCGCCGCGGATGCGGCCGAGGTCGAGTACGCCCTTCGCGCCCCAGCCCTTGGCACCGGCCGAGACTTCCGGCCGGAAGCGCTCGTAGAGACGGAATCCCACCCGGTTCAACTCATCCGGCGCCAGCGAGCCGGCCAGCATCTCCATCGCCGCCCTCACGGCGCCGAGGTCCTCGCCGAACGCCCGCTCGACGTAGCCGGCCGCGGCGGCAGGCGACGCCGGCTTATCGTGATCCATCGCGCGCAGCGTGCCGTTCTCCTCCACGACGGGCACGTCGCGGCCCAGCAGATGCACGGCCCGTGGCCGCTGCGTCCGCTCCCCTTCCTGCCGGCGCGCGGCGTCGCGCAGGTCGCCGCCCTCGTGCCCGTCCCCGGCGATGCCGATGGCCTTCGCCTTGGCGCGCGCGCTGGAGCCGGCCACAGCCCGCCCCAGCGTGATCGCGGTCTCACGGTCGTGGCCCAGGCATTCGGCCACCACCGCCGCCCAGAGCGTCAGCACGGGCGCCCGGTTCACCTTGATCGCCTTTCCGCCTGCCGCCGCCATCGCGCTGCCTCCGCCCACCGTGGCCGTCCAACGGTCCAAGTGATGACGGGATGCGTGTGGCGCTCCATGTCACCCGGGTCAGCCGCCGGGCCGGCGCCTCGCGGGATCCGGGGCAGGACACCACCATGAAGATCGAGCTTCGCAACGTCGCCTACAGCACGGCCCTGAGCGAGGAGACCAGCAACTTTCACGCCGATATCTGGATCGACGGAAAAAAGGAAGGGTACGCGCAGAACCACGGGACCGGCGGGGCTACGACCGTGCGGCCCGACGCCCTGCGGCTGCGCCTCGACGAGTACGGAAGAACGCTGCCGCCGGTGGATGTCGGCACGCCGACGGGCGACGCACCGCGCATGATCGTCCAGGATGCCGAGTGGATCGTCGATCAACTGCTGACCGACTGGATCGTGCGCCGCGACCTGAAGCGCATGCTGCGCAACCGCGCCGTCTACACCCGCGTCGATGTGCCCGGCATCTACCAGACCAGGGTGCTGACGCCGGAACGGCTGGCGGAGGTCCTCGGCTCGGCCGCGGTGAAGGAGAGGTGGAAGGTGAAGGCCTGGCTCAACACCATGCCCGAGGATGAGGCCGTCGCCACCTATCATGAGGCCGCCGGCTGACGCCGGTCGGCAGCGGATGAAACAGGGGAATCGCTCACGACCTCCAGGCTCGCCCTATCCGGGCGCCATCGCACCGACCAGGCGCCCCCAGGGCCACCGGCGGAGCGGAGCAACGTGAGCCGCCAGCACGGCCCCATACCTTGGACCGGTGTCGCCGCTTCCACATGCCACCGGCTGCGAGCGGGCGACGACGTCCTCCGCGCCGTACCCGGCAGCAGCAGCAGGCCGATGCCACCGCCGGCCTCGGCCGCGAGCTGCAAGCGCCGTGACGCCACCATGTCCGGCGCTGCGCCCTGCACCACGAGCAGGGCACCGGCGACGGCGGGACACCGCAACGCTTCCTCGAAGGCCCAGAGCCCTTCTCTCGGCCGTTCGGCGCGCACGAGGACGAGGCTGGCGGGATCCAGCCCGAACGCCGCGAGGCCTGGTGGCCAGGCCTCGGGGGAAGGGCTGATCCACAGCACTGTGCCCGCGGCGCGCGCCAGGACCAGCGCGCAGAAGCCGGCCGCCGCGCCGGGATCGGCGGCGATCACCTCGTGCAGCGCGGCACGGGCAAGTCCTCCACCAGGGAGGTGAGCGTCGATCGTGCCGCACAGCGCGATCCCGGCCGCCTCCGGCGCGCCGTTCCGCTCCATGCGCGCGACGCGGGCGCGCAGGGCGGCGAGGACGGCAGCGCAGTCGATGGGCTGTTCGCTGGTCGCCGCCGGATCATCGGTCATCGGCGACGCTATGAATGATGAACCGAACAAATCAAGAACGATTCTCTGGCGCTACCCACATGGACGCGGCATCCTGTCGCAGTTGAACCAAGTACTGTGACGGCATGCCGGGAGAGCGTGCGACAGCAAGCATGACCAGTATGCCGCAACCGATAGGTGTCCTGATACTACCGCCGTAGCGGGGCGGTAGTCTTGCATTCCGGAAAGCCTGAACAGCCAACTATCGGGCGGTAGCGCGCTTTCGGACGCTCCTTCATGTGACCAGTTTTGCAAGTCGGGCAGCTCTCGCCAGCGGCCATGGGCGTGGTCAGACGGATGCGGTTACCAGTCCGGCGCAGCTCACCTTGGGCGAGGTTGCGCTTGAAGTCGCACGCGCCGCATCCTTCGAAAGCTCCATAGGCACCCGAGCGCTGCGTCAGTATCCCCTTTCGGCATTTGGGGCACGGCTGAAGGTGCCCGCCGTCCTCCATCCACAATTTGATCAGCCCTTGGTCGGCCATCTCAATCAGAAAACGAGAGGGCGTAGACGCCTTGGTGTATATACGCACTTGCCGCCGAGCACGCGTCATGGCGACGTAGAAGACGCGGCGCTCCTCCGCCATGGGGAAGTCCTCGCCGTCCGGCATCGCGAGAACGAGCACCGGGTCGTCGGCGACTTGGCTGGGGAAGCCGAGATTGTCCTCGACCATGTTGAGGATCATCACATAGTCGGCTTCGAGCCCCTTGGCCGAGTGGATCGTGCGGAATTCGATATCGAGTTCCTCGCCAAACTTTTGCCGCCAGGATCCGATTTGGGCCTTAGGCTCATCGTGGTTGTAGCGGCCGAGCAGCATGACGCTAATCCGTCGGTCCTCCACACGATCGACCGCATCTTTCTGGATCTGCTCGTACAGCCGATTTAAGTGCGTCTCCACGCCCTGCAACGCCTGCTCCGACGAGTCGAAGGCGAAGGCCACGATCGACTGTCCTGCCCGCGTATTGGTCGTCTGAACCGTCTTTTCCAACTGGCGGGGATTCACTGAGATGAAGGCGCCCGAGGCGTCGCACAGCGACTGCGGGCAGCGGAAGGTGGTTACCATCCTTAGCTGTGAGGAGTGGGGGAACGTGCCGGCGAAGTCGGTCATTACCGTCAGATCGGCGCCCGCAAAGCGGTTGATGCTCTGCCAGTCGTCGCCGACGACGCAGAGATGCCCGCGCTGATCCGTCCGGTCGAGCAGCGCTTTCAAAAGTCTGACCCGCGCGCGTGAACTGTCCTGGAACTCGTCGGCGAAGATCATGGTATAGGGGCTGTTGTAGGCGCCGGCCTCGATCAGCGCCGCAGCCTCGACAAGCATATCGTCGAAGTCGATGCACGACGTATCTCGTAGCCGTCGCTCCCACTCATCCGCGATGCGCTCGTAAAGGGAGAGGAATCTCAGCGAGCGTGCCGAGTGCGCGTCGTCGTCGGACGCTTCGATCCGGCGACGGATGTCCGTCACCGTCGTGCCACCACCCTTCACGTGCTGCTGGAAACCGCGCACTAGGTTGGCTAGAGCCAGCGTGTCCATTGGCGGCTCGCCCTTAGCCGGACGGTTGGCGTCGTAGACCAGTTGCACCCCACGCGCTTCGAGGGCTTCGGTGAGTTCACGAAAGCCTGCGCCACCCCGGACGCTGTGCGAAGTCGTCTCGAACAGGTCCGTCTCATGCTCCGCATGGCATTCGCGCTTCCATGCGACACCCACTAGATAGTCACCGGTGAAGTGCGGAGGCGGCATACCATCGCGCCCGAGCGCGAAGTGCTCGTGGTAGAGCTTGGCGTCGGGATAGTAGAAGTCGGGGCGATATTGCTGGTACGTAGCCGTCCGGGTGTCGTGCTGGTAATCCCGCTCGTACTGGTATTTCACGCCGTGGTAGAATAGCCAGTCCGCGATCAGCCGCTCCTCCTGGCTCTTCACCCAATCACCATTGGCGGTGCGAATGTCGCCGCGCCCGGATTCCTTTGGCTCGGTGAGATCTGCGGCGCGGCCAATGGGGCGCCCAAAGACCGTCCGGAACAGATCCCATTCGATCCCGAATCCCGGATCTCGGGCGCGCAGGTCCTCGACGATCTTGACGATCATCTCGTTTTCCTGCCGTCGTTTGCCTATCCATCGGGCGACCGCCGGCTTTGGACCCTGCCTCGCCGTGATGACGTCCCTGCCGAAGGCATGGAATGTCTTGACGGTGACGCGCTCCACGCCGTCGATCCCCTTCAGACGTTCACGCACCCGCTGACGAAGCTCGTCCGCAGCGTCGGTGTTGAAGGCGAGCAGCAGGATCTGTTCGGGTTCGGCCAGTCCTTGGTGGAGCACGTAGCCCGTCTTGGCGACCATCGTGGACGTCTTGCCCGAGCCGGCGGCCGCCACGATCTGCACCGCATCGTCCATGCAAATGCAGGCATCCTTTTGTTCATCAGTCAACGGCGAGGCTTCGACCGTGTCGAAGAACACCTTCAACTTGGCCTTCTGGTCGGTCAGATGCTGCTGGTTGTGTGTTGCGAACTCGGCGAGGAGCTCCCTGGTCGCGACCCGGGTGACGGCACCGAAGCTGTCGTGCTCGGACCCTGGCGGGGGATAGGTTGCGATGATGCGATGCGCGGCGCTCTGCGGTATCCAGCGCGTCCGATCAACATCAGGCTCCCATTTGCTTCGCCAATCGCGTTCCTTTGTGGTTTGCTCCCGACGCCACCGGTCCGGGTCGAAGGGCTTTGTCGAACCGCCGCCGAAGGACGGTCGCTTGTCGTCTGAACCGAAAAGGCCGCCGACGAGCGCGACCGCGCCAAGGGCCAGCCATTCGATCATGCTGTGTTCTCGTCCTTTATCTTGCCCATTCTACGCGAGCGTGTTCTAGGGTGGGCGATGTCGCCGACCAATTGGTGCAGTTTATCATTAGGCAGCTGGATCCTTCCGGGCCTTCGCTAGCGCCTGTGTGCCACCGTTTCCGAGGCCCTCGCCTTGGAGAAGGCAAGCAGCGCCCGGGACCTGCATCCATTCTGCACCGATCGCCACCATTGCCTGCAAAGAGAACATGAACGAGAACCGCCCGCGCGAGACCTTGTTCTTGATGGCGCCCTCGGTGTCCTCGACCCCGATCGCCGCGAGCGCCTCGACGAGGCGCGCGTAGCTGATCCCTCGACGCATGATCTCCGCGCGCAGCATGTTCCGGGCGAGCGATTCCCAATCAGCTTCGGCTATTGCACCTTCCATATCATCCCCATCCGCCCACGAGGTATCGCATAGGGCGCAAAAGGCTACGTATAAGACACTTTGCCGGATGCCTCGCAGGCTCCCTTGCTCGGCGTCGGCAGCGTCTGCCGCCGCCAGGTCGGCGGCGCCGACGGCGTGCTGCGCGTGGTCGACACGCTGGACCGGGCGCTCGGGGATGCCCCGGTGAGGCTGCATCTGTACGGGGTCAAGTCCGAGGCAATGCACGCCCTGCGCGACCACCCCCGCGTCGCCTCGGTGGACAGCCAAGCCTACGGCCAGACCGCCCGGCGTGCCGCCTTCCTGGGCGGTCGGAGCAAGACCGATGCCTTCCTCGCCCGGCACATGGTGGCGTTCCAGCGCCGCCAGGTTGCCCTGCTGGCGGCGCCGGGGCAGGGGGCTCGTGCCCCCTTCTTCCCGGCCGCCCTGCCAACGCCTCCGACTGATCCCATCGAGGCGCGGGTGGCTGTCGCGGCCGAGGAACTCCGGGCGCTCCACGAGGACGGTGAGGTGGCGCGG
>NZ_BDLP01000288.1:2500-5768 GCF_001950415.1 Roseomonas sp. TAS13 | reverse complement strand
ATGGTGACGTGGGCGGCGATCGGGTCGGGGGGTGTGGGAGGTTCCCATCGGGCGGCCTGGCGGCGACCGACTCTCCCGCGTCTTGAGACGCAGTACCATGGGCGCTGAGGCGTTTCACGGCCGAGTTCGGGATGGGATCGGGTGTGGCAGCCTCGCTAGGGCCACCAGGCCACCGGATGGGAACCTTGGATTTGTATGTACCGACCTGATGCTGTTGGGTGATGGGAGGATCTGTGCCGGGCGGCCCTGTTGTGTGTGGGCATGCGGCGCTGGGAGGGCGATGTGTGTTCGGGTGTGATGTGTGTGTGTGTGTGAGCGGGTGCGCTTTGGTGCTGCGCGCGGTGTCCCTTGTTGGGGGGACTGCGGCGGCGGGGGAGTGATGGAGTTCGATCGGGCGATTAGGACCGCTCGGCTGCATGCATTGCTGCACTTCCACCTGCGGCCTATCGACGTGGTGGTCTTCCACGGCCCTTGGGGAGACCTGGTTTTGAGGCTGGTTTCCCGCTTAGATGCCTTCAGCGGTTATCCGTTCCGTACTTAGCTACCCGGCGATGCTCCTGGCGGAACAACCGGTGCACCAGAGGTACGTCCATCCCGGTCCTCTCGTACTAGGGACAGATCCTCGCAAGTCTCCAACACCCATGGCAGATAGGGACCGAACTGTCTCACGACGTTCTAAACCCAGCTCACGTACCGCTTTAATCGGCGAACAGCCGAACCCTTGGGACCTGCTCCAGCCCCGGGATGCGATGAGCCGACATCGAGGTGCCAAACCTCCCCGTCGATGTGGACTCTTGGGGGAGATCAGCCTGTTATCCCTAGAGTACCTTTTATCCGTTGAGCGATGGCCCTTCCACGCGGGACCACCGGATCACTAAGGCCGACTTTCGTCTCTGCTCGCGCTGTCGCGCTCGCAGTCAGGCGGGCTTATGCCTTTGCACTCAACAGCCGATGTCCGACCGGCCTGAGCCCACCATCGCGCGCCTCCGTTACACTTTGGGAGGCGACCGCCCCAGTCAAACTGCCCACCACGCAGGGTCCTGGCCCGGGCTGACCGGGCTCAGTGAGATGCCAGAAAGAAACAGGGTGGTATTTCAAGGTTGCCTCCACCTGAGCTAGCGCCCGGGTTTCGATGGCTCCCACCTATCCTACACAGTTCCTTCCTGGCACCACTGCGAAGCTGCAGTAAAGGTTCATAGGGTCTTTCCGTCTGACCACGGGTACCCCGCATCTTCACGGGGAATTCAATTTCGCTGAGTCTATGCTGGAGACAGTGGGGAAGTCGTTACACCATTCGTGCAGGTCGGAACTTACCCGACAAGGAATTTCGCTACCTTAGGACCGTTATAGTTACGGCCGCCGTTTACCGGGGCTTCGGTTCGATGCTTGCACATCTCCCCTTGACCTTCCGGCACCGGGCAGGTGTCAGACCCTATACGTCATCTCTCGATTTCGCAGAGCCCTGTGTTTTTACTAAACAGTCGCTACCCCCTGGTCTGTGCCACCCCACCTTGCTTGCGCAAGAAGGGGTCTCGCTTATCCCGAAGTTACGCGAGTAATTTGCCTAGTTCCTTCAGCATAGTTCTCTCAAGCGCCTCGGTATTCTCAACCAGTCCACCTGTGTCGGTTTCGGGTACGGTCTTTATCGACAGCGCTGTTTCCTGGGCTGCTCTGGCTGCCGCCCCAATCCGATAAGGGGCAACAACGCTTTGCAGCCGTCACGTCTGTCAGGCCCAGGAATATTCACCTGGTTCCCATCGACTACGGCTTTCGCCCTCGCCTTAGGGGCCGGCTCACCCTGCGCGGATTGACCTTGCGCAGGAACCCTTGGACTTTCGGCGACAGGGGTTCTCACCCTGTTTATCGCTACTCATGTCCGCATTCGCACTTCCGATACCTCCAGCAGCCCTCACGGGTCTGCCTTCGCAGGCCTACGGAACGCTCCGCTACCACGCATGCTTGCGCATGCATCCACAGCTTCGGCACGTGGCTTGAGCCCCGTTACATTTTCGCCGCAAGACAGCTATTAGACCAGTGAGCTATTACGCTTTCTTTAAAGGATGGCTGCTTCTAAGCCAACCTCCTGGTTGTTTTGGCCGTCTCACATGCTTTCCCACTTAGCCACGATTTGGGGGCCTTAGCTGGTGGTCTGGGCTGTTTCCCTCTCGACAATGGACCTTAGCACCCACTGTCTGTCTGCCGTCCTGTACTCTTCGGCATTCGGAGTTCGGTAGGGTTTGGTAGGGCTTTGGGCCCCCCTAGCCCTTCCGGTGCTCTACCTCCGAAGGTAATCGGACGACGATCTACCTCAATAGATTTCGCGGAGAACCAGCTATTTCCGAGTTTGATTGGCCTTTCACCCCTAGCCACAGCTCATCCCCGACTTTTTCAACAGGCGTGGGTTCGGCCCTCCAGTGGGTGTTACCCCACCTTCAGCCTGGCCATGGCTAGATCACTCGGTTTCGGGTCTTCTGCCGGCAACTCAAGCGCCCTTATCAGACTCGCTTTCGCTGCGCCTACACCTCTCGGCTTAAGCTTGCTGCCAACAGAAACTCGCGGACCCATTATACAAAAGGTACGCCGTCACACCTCCCATGATTGAACATTGGGGTGCTCCGACTGCTTGTAGGCGCTCGGTTTCAGGTCTCTTTCACTCCCCTCGTCGGGGTGCTTTTCACCTTTCCCTCACGGTACTTGTGCACTATCGGTCGCCAAGGAGTATTTAGGCTTGGAGGGTGGTCCCCCCACGTTCAGACAGGGTTTCACGTGCCCCGCCCTACTCGAGGATCCTGCAAGACACTACGCCTACGGGGCTATCACCCGCTCTGGCCGGCCTTTCGAGACCGTTCGGCTTCTTCTTGCACAATCACTGGCCTGCTCCGCTTTCGCTCGCCACTACTCGCGGAATCTCTGTTGATGTCTTTTCCTCCGGGTACTGAGATGTTTCAGTTCCCCGGGTTTGCCTCCGGCACCTATGAATTCAGTGCAGGATCTCCCATACGGGAGGGGTTTCCCCATTCGGACATCCGCGGATCAACGATCGCTCGCATCTCCCCGCGGCTTTTCGCAGCGTGCCACGTCCTTCATCGCCTCTTGGCGCCAAGGCATCCACCGAACGCCCTTCTGTCACTCTATCTCTCTCCCGCCGCCGCCCGCGCGCAGAACCAAGGCGCACCGGTCAGGCAGCGAGCGTGTCACCGAGGCACTCGCTCAGTCACTCACACTCATTCACTCGATAACTTGCTCTCTCAGGCACGTCGCCTTCCAG
>NZ_BDLP01000287.1:0-5769 GCF_001950415.1 Roseomonas sp. TAS13 | reverse complement strand
GCCTGCTGGCCGCCCTGCGCGCGCTCGATTCCGGCGCCGTGCCGATGCGCCTCGTGGTCCTTCGCCCGGCCGGCTCCGCGCCCTTCGCCGTGGAAGGCGCCACGGTGCTGGAGGATGCGGAGGGCCTGGCCTGGGAACGCTACGATGGCGGGGAAGGGGGCTTCTATCTCCTCCGCCCCGACCAGCATGTCTGCGCCCGCTGGCGCACCGCCGACCCCGCCCGCATCCTGGCCGCGCTCGCCCGCGCCAGCGGCAATGCCTGAAGGGACGCCCGCCATGCCCGGCACGCTGAACACCGAACCCAACCTCGATGCGCCGGACGACTTCTACGCCGCCCTGGTCGATGCCCAGCGCGGCCTCACCCCGGCGCAAAGCCAGCAGGTCAATGCGCGCCTCGTCCTGCTTCTTGCCAACCATATCGGCGATGCCCGGGTGCTGGAGCAGGCCCTGGCCCGTGCCCGCCAGGGCATCCTCCCCGCCGGCGCCGACGAGACCCTGCGCGTCACGCAATGAAGCGTGGCACGAACCGAACAGAACGAGGACCACGCCATGTCATTCGCCAGCACCACGGACCTCGCCGAGAAGAAGGTCTCCTTCGAGGAGCTCGGCCCCGGCCTCTACGGCTACACCGCCGAGGGCGACCCCAATTCCGGCGTGATCATCGGCGACGATTCCGTGCTGGTGGTGGATGCCCAGGCGACGCCGCGCATGGCGCAGGACGTGATCGCCCGCATCCGCACCGTGACCGACAAGCCGGTGAAGCACGTGGTGCTCTCGCACTACCACGCCGTGCGGGTGCTCGGCGCCTCGGGCTACGAGGGCGCGGAGATCATCGCCTCCGACGTCACGCGCGACATGATCGTGGAACGCGGCCAGCAGGACATGGACAGCGAGATCGGCCGCTTCCCGCGCCTGTTCCGGGGCAAGGAAAGCATCCCCGGCCTCACCTGGCCCCACATCACCTTCCAGCGGAAGATGACGCTCTGGCTCGGCCGGCGGGAGGTGCAGATCATCCACATCGGCCGCTCCCACACGGCGGGCGACACGGTGGTCTGGCTGCCGGAGGAGCGCGTGGCCTTCGCCGGCGACACGGTGGAATTCGGCGCCACCCCCTATTGCGGCGACGCGCATTTCACCGACTGGCCGGACACGCTGGCGGCGCTGAAGGCGCTGGGGCCCAGGGCCATGGTGCCGGGCCGCGGCCGCTCGCTGCTCACGGAGGCCGATATCGCGGAAGGCATCGAGGGCACCGCCTCCTTCACCACCGACCTCTTCCGCATCGCGAAGGAAGGCGTGGCCGCCGGCCAGGAGCTCGGCGAGATCTACGCGGCCGCCATGGAACGGATGCGCCCGAAATACGGCCACTGGGTCATCTTCGAGCACTGCATGCCCTTCAACGTCAGCCGCGCCTATGACGAGGCGCGCGGCCTCGACCGCCCGCAGATCTGGACCGCCGAGCGGGACGTGGAGATGTGGCGCGCCCTGGAAGGCAGCCGCCCGGTGAAATCCGCCGAGCTGGAGGGCTGATCCCGCTCAGCCCGCCTCTTCCTCCGCCTCCCCGTGCCCGGCTTCCTCGCCCAGCATCTCGCGCGCCCGCGCGCCGATCTTGTCGAGGATGCCGTCGAGCTGCCGCCGCTCCGCCTCGGTCAGCGCCGAGGCCAGCGCCGCCTGCAGCGTCAGGGCCAGCGGCACGATCTGGCGATAGGTCGCCAGCCCCTGCCGCGTCAGGCTCAGGATCTGCGCCCGCTGGTCGCGCGGATGCGCGCGGCGGTCCAGCAGCCCCTTGTCGGCGAGGCGGATCACGGCGCGGCTGACCCGCACCCGGTCCATGCCGGTGCGCTCGATCACCTCCTGCGTGGTGGGCGAGCCCTGTTCGCCCACCACCGCCACCACGCGCCATTCCGGGATGCTGAGGCCGAAGCGTTCCTGGTAGCGGGTGGCGAAGAGGCCGCTCACCGCCTCCGTCACCACCGACAGGCGATAGGGGAGGAACTCCCCCAGGACCAGCGGGCGGGGGGCCTCCGCACCGGCTTCCGCCGCTCTGGTCCCGGACCGCGCCGCGCGGGCCGCATTTCGTGCTTTCGATATCATATGAGACGATATAAAATCCCTTGCCGAACCATCATAACCGGCTCTGACCCGGATCGGGAGCAAGACGCATGAACCAGACCGTGAAGCCCGCGCTGGCCCCCTCGATGGCGGCACCGTCCACCGCGGCGAACCAGGCGGCCTACCTGTCCGGCTTCGGCAACGGCTTCGAGACGGAGGCCCTGCCGGGCGCCCTGCCCATCGGCCGCAACTCGCCGCAGCGCTGCGCCTACGGCCTCTATGCCGAACAGCTTTCCGGCTCCCCCTTCACCGCGCCGCGCGCCACCAACGAGCGTTCCTGGCTCTACCGCATCCGCCCGACCGTGACGCATTGGGGCCGGTTCCGGAAGATCGACGCCGGCCTCTGGCGCACCGCGCCCTGCACCGAGGTGGAGATGGCGCCGGCCCCGCTGCGCTGGGACCCGGTCCCGCTGCCGGAGGGGCAGGGCACGGGCTTCCTGGAAGGCATCCGCACCATCACCACGGCCGGCGATGCGGCGACCCAGGCGGGCATGGGCACCCATCTCTATCTCGTCACCCGCTCCATGCGCGACGAGTATTTCTACAACGCCGATGGCGAGATGCTCTTCGTGCCGCAGCAGGGCGATCTGCGGCTCTGGACCGAATTCGGCATCATCGACATCGAGCCGGGCGAGATCGCGGTGATCCCGCGCGGCGTGAAGCTCCGCGTGGAACTGCATGACGAACAGCCGGCGCGCGGCTATCTCTGCGAGAACTACGGCGGCGCCTTCACCCTGCCGGACCGTGGCCCGATCGGCGCCAACTGCCTGGCCAACCCGCGCGACTTCCTGACCCCCGTGGCGGCCTACGAGGACCGCGACGCGCCCTCGACCCTCACCATCAAGTGGGGCGGCAGCCTGTGGCGCGCGGAGATCGCGCATTCGCCGCTCGACGTGGTCGCCTGGCACGGCAACTACGCCCCCTACAAATACGACCTGCGCCGCTATTCGCCGGTCGGCCCGATCCTCTTCGACCACGCCGACCCCTCGATCTTCACCGTGCTCACCTCGCCCTCCGAGACCCCCGGCACGGCGAACATCGACTTCGTCATCTTCCCCGACCGTTGGCTGGTGGCCGAGAACACCTTCCGTCCGCCCTGGTACCACATGAACGTGATGAGCGAGTTCATGGGCCTGATCTACGGCGTCTATGACGCCAAGACCGGCGGCGGCTTCGCGCCGGGCGGCTTCTCCCTGCACAACACCATGCTGCCGCACGGGCCCGACCAGCCTTCCTTCGAGAAGGCGAGCAGCGCCGAGCTCAAGCCGCACAAGCTGGAAGGCACGCTGGCCTTCATGTTCGAGACCCGCTTCCCGCAGCGCGTCACCCGCTTCGCCGCCGAGGCGCCGCAGTTGCAGTCCGACTACGCCGGCTACGGCCTGGGCCTGCGCAAGAACTTCGACCCGAGCCGACCCTGAGCAGCCGCACCGTGAGAGACAGCATGACAGAGACCGCCCCCGACGCCACCCACGACCCCGCGCGCCGCTCCTGGGTGCCGGGGGCGGACGGGCACGCGGATTTCCCGATCCAGAACCTGCCCCTCGGCATCTTCTCCCCGCCGGGCGGTGCGCCGCGCGGCGGCGTGGCGATCGGCGACCAGGTGCTGGACCTCCCGGCTGCGCTGGCCGCCGGACTCTTCGCCGGGGAGGCCGCCCGGGCGGCCGGGGCCGCTTCCGCCAAAACGCTGAACAGCTTCTTCGCCCTCGGCGCCGGCCCGCGCCGCGCCCTGCGCGTCCGCCTGTCGGAGATCCTGTCGCTGGGCAGCGACGACCGCGCCCGGGCCGAGCCCTGCCTGCGGCCCGCGGCGGACTGCACCCTGCACCTGCCGGCGCAGGTCGGCGACTACACGGATTTCTACGTCGGCATCCACCACGCCACCAACATCGGCAAGGTCTTCCGCCCCGACAATCCGCTGCTGCCGAACTACAAGTACGTGCCCATCGGCTATCACGGCCGCGCCTCCTCGCTGCGCGTCTCGGGCACCGGCATCCGCCGGCCGAAGGGCCAGTTGAAAGCGCCGGAGGCCGAGGCGCCGCGCTTCGCCCCCTGCGAGCGGCTGGACTACGAGCTGGAGCTCGGCATCTGGGTCGGCCCCGGCAACGAGCTCGGGGAACCTGTCCCGGTGGGCGAGGCGGCCTCGCATGTCGCGGGCTACTGCCTGCTCAACGACTGGTCGGCGCGCGACATCCAGGCCTGGGAATACCAGCCCCTCGGCCCCTTCCTGGCCAAGAACTTCGGCAGCACGCTCTCGCCCTGGGTGGTGACGCCGGAGGCCCTGGCCCCCTTCCGCATCGCCCAGCCGCCGCGCCCCGAGGGCGACCCGGCCCCGCTGCCCTATCTGCTGGACGAGGCCGACCAGCGCGCCGGTGCCTTCGACCTGGAGCTGGAGGTGCTGCTCGCCACGGCCCGGATGCGCGAGCAGGGGCTGCCGCCGCACCGCGTCTCGCTGTCCAACACGCGGCACATGTACTGGACCGTGGCGCAGATGATCGCGCACCATACCAGCAACGGCTGCAACCTGCAGCCGGGCGACCTGCTGGGCTCCGGCACGATCTCCGCGCCTGATCCCACGGGCTTCGGCTCGCTGCTGGAAACCACGCGCGGCGGCAGGGAGCCGCTGGTGCTGCCTTCCGGCGAGAGCCGCCGCTTCCTGGAGGATGGCGACGAGGTCACGCTGCGCCTGCGCGCCCGCCGCGACGGCGCCGCCCCCATCGGCTTCGGCGAGTGCCGCGCCACGATCCTTCCGGCCCGCTGACCTTGGCGAAAGGCGAGACGATGCGCCTGCATGGCTACTTCCGCTCCTCCGCCGCCTGGCGCGTGCGGATCGCCCTGAACCTGAAGGGCCTCCGCCCCGGCCAGGCCTTCCACCACCTGCGCCATGGCGGGCAGCGGGCGCCGGACTATCTCCGCCTGAACCCCCAGGGCCTGGTGCCCGCCCTGGAGACCGGCGAGGGGACGGTCCTCACCCAGTCCCTGGCCATCTGCGAATGGCTGGAGGAAGGCTGGCCCGAGCCGCCGCTGCTGCCCTCGGGGCGCGACGCCCGCGCCCGGGTCCGCGCCTTCGCCCAGGTCATCGCCTGCGACACCCATCCGGTGCAGAACCTCAAGGTCCTGGCCCGGCTGCGCGGCCTGGGCCTGCCGGAGGAGGAGGTCACCGCCTGGGCCCGCTGGGCGATCGGCGAGGGCCTCGCCGCCTGCGAAGCGCTGATCCGTGGCGAGCCCGGCCCCTTCTGCTTCGGCGCGGCCCCGACCCTGGCCGACATCGCGCTGGTGCCGCAGCTCGGCAATGCCCGCCGCTTCCGCTGCGACCTCACGGCCCTGCCGCGCCTCCTGGCGGCGGAGGCGGCCTGCAACGCCCTTCCGGCCTTCGCCGAGGCCGCCCCGGACCGCCAGCCCGACGCGGAATAGTACGAACGGCGGAATGCACCGGGGCCATCCCCGGGGGAGAGGCCCTGCCTCTCCGCCCGGACCCCCTCACCGCCAGGACACTGCGTGCCCTGGACCCGATGTGTTGGCGCTTCCGGCAAAGGCCAGTTCCTGGGGCTGATCCCGCCAGGCAAGCGGAAACAGCGGGAGCCGGATGAAGGAAACATCCTCTCCGCGCGTGGCTGTCTCTTGATCACAAGTCTCGACGTCAGCATAGAGAGGTGTAGATCTCGG
>NZ_BDLP01000286.1:0-5775 GCF_001950415.1 Roseomonas sp. TAS13 | reverse complement strand
AGGCGCAGCCGGTACGGAGCACGTAGAGGATCGCATCGACCACCCGCCGCATCGGCCAGGACCGGGGTCGTCCGGTCTTTGCAGGGCTTGGCAAGAAGGGCTCGACCAGGGCCCACTCGGCATCGGTTAGGCACGTTGCATAAGGCTGGGAGCCGCGCGCAAGCTGCGCGCGGGCGGCAGGGGTCCACATGGGCCACCTCGAAGGACGTCAGACACCCTCCGAACGCGCAGAACTCCCGCCGCTCACCCCGCCTCAGCCGTTATGAAACGGGTTCTCACCGATAGCTTGCCCGAGCCGGGCAGGTACGAGTCCTTCGAGCAATTTCATTACCGCATCGTGCCGACCCCAAGACGGCCAGGCGAAGCTCTGTTATGGACCATTCTGCTTCCAGGTTGGGTGGACCACAAGTTCAAATAAGGCAGCAAGAAGTTGGATGGGCCGACGGCAGCAGAGGTTGGAACATACGAGGAGGACCTGAAGCAGGTCCTCTCCTGTTCGGACGACGCAGATGCGATGGATGGCGGTTACGAGCTACCCGTCATCGTCGTGGATGACCCCTGGTCCAGCAAGGCGGTGCGCCGTGCTCTCCAGCAGACGTGCCGCCGCCAGTTTGGTTCTGCGCGTCTTGCTGACGACGAGCTTCAGCAGGCCTGCCCGGTCCTGATGGGTCTGGCGGAACAGGGCCCCAACCTGCTGGCCCTGCTGACCATGCCACAGGAGGCCCTGGACAACATCCGAGCAAACCGCCCTGATCTCAGGCCCTTCCTCGATGTGGCCGCGCGCTACCTGCTCGGTGCCATGCCCCTCCGTGAGGCATTCGCCGGTTGCACCTCTCTCGCATCGCTGTGCCGCACCCGGCTCGCCAGGAAAGGGGGCGACCACGAGCGGGCCCTGGAGCTTTGGCGGCTCCGTCTCCAGGGGCTCACAGGGCATGAGGTGGCGGACCGTTCAGGGGTGTCCCATCAGCGCGTCTACCAGATCAATGTCTACTCCAAGGTCGCCTTCCTCCGCCGCCTCGAAGCGGCCTGCAATGCCCCGCTGATCCGCTCCCTGTTCGTGCACCACCTGGATGCCGCCGGTCTGAGCGTGATGCGGGCGGCCTCCAGCGCGGATGGCGTCATCCGCCGACGCGATATTGAACGCCTGACCTGGGAAGTGCTTCCGGCCGAGGACGCCTTCGTGCTGGCGGCCGTGCAGGACGTCCGGGGAGATGCAGCGCCGGAGCTGGCGCAGCTCCTCGCCTGGGAGACCAGGTGCGCGAGCCCGCTCGCCGACGGCTGGACCCTCCTGCCGCTGGTCGAGGCCGACGTGGCTGCGGTGCGGGAGGCATACCAGGCCACCGCACTCGGCGGATGGCTCGCCCTCGCGCCGGATATCGCCACCCGGACCGGGCTGGGGGAGGCCCAGCTTGCAGCGGCCCTCCGCTTCGCCGGGATGGCCCGCCTCGGCGAGGCCGTCATCCCTTCTAAAGCGCGGCCCTCCGAGCGGCGCATTGCGGCGGCAGCCGGGATCCTCCATGCCGCACCCCGGCCGCTGCATGCAACAGAGATGCTGGACACCCTCCTCGGTACCGACAACCCGGCGCTGAAGGAGGTCTCCTACCGTACCCTCATCCTGGACCTGCAGGACGAGCCGGAGATCTTCCGCCAGCACGGGGGGTCGGTCTTCTCGATCATTGGCAGCGCGCATGTCCTGAACGGCGACGAAGATCCCCGCCCCGCGGTGCCGGAGGCGTCCTTCGACGAGATGGCGACTGCCTGGACCCCGCCGGGGCAGCTCACGGCTGTCCCGTGGGCCGCCGCGGACTACGCGGGGGACTTCGTGGCGGATGTAGCGGTGACGCTCCGGGAGCGCCGGGTCCTGAGCGAGAGGAGCGAGGTCTCCGTTAGCGAGCTGATCCTCCCTGAGGAGGAAGAAGCTCTCCTGCGCTGGGCGAGGGACGCTGCCGCGCCCCTGCACGAGACGACGAGGGCAGGGCGCGCGGAAATCGGCATGGTCCTCTTCGCGGCCCACAGCGCGGCGGCGCAACTCTCCGATGCGGGTGGCCGCGACACCTGGAGGATCCTGCCCGACGTGGCGGGGCCCGGCGTCCGCGGGTTCATGTTCGACGGGGAGGTGCCGCGGGGGCGCATGCTCGATGCGATGGTCCGGGCCACCGACTCGCTCGGCCTGAGGCGCCCCTGGTCCTTCAACTGCGACCATTGGATCACCGCGTTCCGGCTCCAGTGCGGCTTCCACCGCGGGGACACCGCGCTCCTGCGGGACTGGATCCTCGACCCGGTCAACCTTCCTGCCGCCGTCCGCCTGATCTCCCGGGATCCCGCCTCTGGAATGTCGCGCCTGCTGGCCGACATCCGCCTTGCGGTGGCGGGCCGCCTGGCCGCAGGGGAGGTGCATGCCCGGCATGCGGGATCCCCCTGGTGGCCAGGATGGAGCGCGGAGGAGTTCGCCAAGGCACTTGTGCCGGAGCAACGCGTCTACCAGCCCAGACCCTACGTCCCGGCGCCCAGGACCCCGGCAAGCGAGGAGCCGCCGGAGGACCTGCTGGGTTCCAGCGCGGTGGCACCATCTCCTGGCGGCGCCAAACCAACGGCAGCCGACGCGGCCGAAGGCATCCGCTGGCAGCTCTCCGTGGCGCCCGGCGCGGTGGGCTTCCGCCTGCAGCTTCCGTCCTCTCTCTGCTATGGCGAGGGTGCTGTCACCGTGCTCTGCGGCGGCGCCAGGGCTGGCGGCCATGTCGGCACGGACGGTGCAATCACCTGGTACGCCGAGGATAATGCTCTTCTTCTGCCGCTCGCCGGGCCGCGGGTGCGGAGCATCGAGGTCCAGCGCGATGGCAGGACCCTGGACTCCTTCGACCTCGAGCTCTGGGCCGCGGACGCCTATCTCCGCCTGATCGACCTCCGCACGTCCCGCCCGGTCCTCATCGACCCGTTCCGCTCGCGGCTGTCCCCCTCCGCCCCGGTAGCCCTGCTCTGCCACGAGGCTCTCGCCCTCTCGCATGCGCCTCCGGAGGAGCGCCGCCTCAACACCGAGCATCGTCTGATGGTGTTCCCCGGCGGCCTGCCGGACGGCTTCGCGGTCTCCTGCGAGGGAGAGGTCGTTTGGCAGCCCACGCCGCCGGATCCCGGCCGTGAGGTCGTCGACCTGCCCGGCGTGTCCCTGACCGGCGACGCCTCACCCGTCGCCTGGGGTGAGGGGATCCAGCTCCAGCCTGTCGGGCTCCCACAAGGATTCGAGCCGACCCGGGCCGTGATCGGCGGCCAGTCGCTGCGGCCGGTCACCCCCGAGCAGGGCGGCGGCTGGGCCCTCGGTGGCTACCGGGTTCTGCCTGGGGCGTCGCCACTGCTCCGCCAGGGACGCCTCGACGGTCTGCTCGACGGCCGCAAGGTGAGCATCCCGCTCGCCGTTGCCTTGCGCCGAACGCCCAGGGGCGCGGCGCTGCACGACGGCGAGCGCTGGCAAGGAATCCCTGAGGGGTTCTGGCTCGACCGCTCGCGTCATGCCGGGCAACGTCTCTGGGCGCCGCGCGCCGAGGGTGATGACGTGCCCTGGGTCATGTTCGAGGGGGCGCGGCCCGTCGCGGCCGTTGGCCAGAACGGCGTCCATGTCGGCCGCAGCCTCTTCGGCCTTGGGGAGATGGTGGGTCTCGGCCGGGGCGGCTTCGACCAGTCCAACGCCCCTCTCAGGGTGGCACCGTGCCGGGACACCGGCATGATCCGCAGCGTCTCGCTCACCCCGGAAGGCGCCGTCCTTCACCTGAGCGCGCAGCTTGGGAGCCATGTCGAGCCGCGTGCCACCGCTTGGTGGAATGCTGGCCCGCAGCCGCTTCCTGCCGTACTGGCGCCGGACGGGGCCTCGGTGCGGGTGGCCTTCACGGGCGGCAGGCCATTCGGGATCGTCCTGTCCGCCGACACCGAGTGGCTTGGCACCGCCTACCTTGTCCAGGCCGCGGGAGCCATTTCGCAGCTGCTGCTCGCGCCTGACACCGCGGCGGCGCTCGGCTTCGCCCTGGACGCACGCCTGCCCGTGCTCCTTGATCAGATCCGGAAGGGCCTCGGGATCCTGCTCGGCCGGAATCCGAGCCTCGTGGGTGTCCTTCTCTCGCGGCTCGGCAACCCGGTCTCCCAGCACGCCGCCGCTGTGCTCCTGGGCACCTGGCAGCCTCCGGCAGAGGTCGCGCGCTCCATGGTGCAGGCCCATCTCGCAGGGTCCGACGCCCCTGGGAGAGCCTCGACAGACCTCGAGCGCCTCGGCGCGATCGTGCCCACCGCGCTGCTCCGGGTGCTGCCCTATGGCTGGGATCTGCTGTCCCGGGGCGAGCGGCCTGCGGTGCTGGCAGGCCTCGCGGTCAGCCCACTGCCGCAGGTCAACCTTTCCCGCTTGGCGCAGGGCGTGGGTGTCTCCCTGCCGGAGGTGGAGGAAGGTCTGCTCGCGGAGGCGGTCTCAGCGACGCGCTGCGACCCGAACTTCCTCGCCTCACGGTCCGAGGCGAGCGTGCTGTCCCTCGCATGGCGCTTCCTCACCGACACCAAGGCGACCGACATGCCGCGGACGCTTCAGACCGCCCTGACCCTGCCCTCGCTGCGGCGCTGGCTGAATGCAGCCCTGCTCCGTCGGCTCATGAACGAAGCCCGGTGACCGTATGCAGCTCGAGACATCGCTCCAGATCGACGCCCTCCGCACCCGTGCCGCGGTCGAGGATCGTCTTGTCGAAATGGCGTCGGCCGGGAACTACCTGCGGTCGCCGGAGCTGACCCAGCGCGTCAGCGAGATCTGGCAGGCATCGGACGGGGAGGGGGGCTGCACCAGCGAGGTGTTCGTGGAGGGGATCTTCCCCGCGGCGGACGGCGGTGCTTCGCTGAATGACCTTGTGACCCGGGGAGTGGTCGCGCCCGCGCTCCGGGACCAGCTGGCAAGGACCAGGATGCTGCCGCCCGCGCGCAGGCTGTACGAGCATCAGCGCCTGGCCATCGAGATCGCCGCTACGGCGCCGCGGCCGCCTGTTGTGGTCATCCGGGCTGGCACGGGCCTCGGCAAGACCGAATCCTTCCTCCTGCCGCTGCTCAACCGGGCGCTCGGCCAGCCAAGGCGTGCCCCGGCACGCGGTGTCCGGGCGATAGTTCTCTACCCGATGAACGCGCTGGTGAACGACCAGGTCCAGCGCCTGCACGGCTGGCTGCACGGACAGTCGGACTGCCGCCTGTTCCACTTCACCGGCGAGACCCCTGAGGACGACAAGGACGCCGACCGGAAGGGCTACCCGCGCTGGGACGATGGCTCGCGCCTCCGGACGCGCGTGCAGGCCCGTGCGAACCCGCCGGACATCCTCGTCACCAACTATTCCATGCTGGAGTACATGCTGATCCGCCCGCAGGACGCCCCCTTCTTCGGGGCGGACCTCGAGGCCGTGGTGCTGGACGAGATGCATCTCTACTCCGGCACCCTCGCGGCGGAGATCGCGCTCCTGCTGCGCCGCGTCCTGCTCCGCGCAGGCAGGCGCCCGGATGAGGTCATGTTCCTGGGCGCCTCGGCGACGCTTGGGGGCGATCTCCGAGCCTTCAGCGCCGATCTCTTCACCCGCGACCAGACGGACGTCACCGTGATCGAGGGGCGGCGCTCGCGCCCGGTCTTCGCGGAGGCGGTGCCCCCCGCCGCCAGCCTGTCCCCACCCGGCGTTCCCGAACCAGCGCCGGACCGGCCCTTCCTCGTGGCTGACGGCCTCGTGGAGGCTGTCTCTTGATCACATCTACGCACAGCTCCACCGTAAGGCG
>NZ_BDLP01000285.1:0-5793 GCF_001950415.1 Roseomonas sp. TAS13 | reverse complement strand
CGCTGGAGGCCCCGGCCCTGGACCCCGCCGTGGCGCGCTGGCTGGAGGCCGCGCTGGCCGATCTGCGGGCCCGCCCCGGGGAAGGGCTGGTGCTGGCCGGCCCCTGGCAGCCGCCGGAGGTGCAGGCGCTGGCGCACTGGGCCAACCACCGTCTCGGCGCCCCGGTGGAGTACCGCGAGCCCTTGGCGGAGCGGGCGCCGGAGGACCTCGCCGCGCTGGCGGAGGCCCTGCGTGGCGGGGCGGTGGAGACGCTGCTGATCCTGGACCGCAATCCGGTCTACGACGCGCCCGCCGATCTCGGCTTCGCGGAGGCGCTGGGCAAGGGCGGCGCCTTCACCCTGCATCTCGGCGGCTCCTTTGACGAGACCGCCGCCGCCTGCCGTTGGCACGTGCCGATGACCCATCCGCTGGAGGACTGGGGCGATGCCCGGGCCACGGAGGGCACGGCCAGCCTCGCTCAGCCGCTGATCAAGCCGCTCCACGACACGGTCTCGCCCGCCCAGGCCCTGGCCGCGCTGCTCGGGCGGCTGGACAGCGACCCTTATGCGGAGCTCCGCGCCACCTGGCGGGGCACGGGGTCCGGGGCGGAGTTCGAGGACTGGTGGCGGCAGGCGCTGCATGACGGGGTGCTGCCGGACAGCGCGCCCGCCCCGGTGGCGCCGCCGGAGCCGCGCCTGCCGGAACTCCGCGCCGTGTTGCCGGAGGCCGGGCTGGTCCTCGCGCTGCGCCCCGACCCTGCCTGCTGGGACGGGCGCTTCGCCAACAATGCCTGGCTGCAGGAATGCCCGAAGCCGCTGACCCGGCAGGTCTGGGGCAATGCCCTGCTGCTCGCGCCCGAGGAAGCGCGGCGGCGCGGGCTGGAGGCGGGCGACCGGGTGGCGCTGGACTGGCGCGGGCGGCGGCTGGAGGCGCCGGTCCTGCCGCTGCCCGGCATGGCGCCGGGCGTGGCGGCGCTCAGCCTCGGCTATGGGCGGCGGCGGGCGGGCTCGATCGGCGACGGGCTGGGCGCGGATGCCTATGCGCTGCGCGACAGCCGGGCGCCCTGGGGCGGGGCGGGGCTCGCCCTGGCGAAGACCGGCCACCGGGGCGAGGTGCTGCGCCCGCTCGACGCGCATGGGCTGGAGGGCGACCGGCACAGCCTGTTCCGCGCCTTCGGCCTGGAGGAGCTGGCCGGGCGCGAGGCGCCGCCGTCGGCCACGCCGCCCAGCCTGCTGCCCAGCCTGCTGCCCCGGCAACCCGCCCCGGATTTCCCGGCCTGGGCGATGGTGATCGACACCACGCTCTGCATCGGCTGCAACGCCTGCGTCATCGCCTGCCAGGCGGAGAACAACGTGCCCGTGGTCGGGCCGGAGGAGGTGGCGCGGGGCCGCCACATGGCCTGGCTGCGGGTGGACACCTACTGGCAGGGCGAGGCGGAGGCGGACCCGCGCCCCGGCTTCCAGCCCGTGCCCTGCATGCATTGCGAGCAGGCGCCCTGCGAGCCGGTCTGCCCCGTCGCGGCCTCGGTGCACGACAGCGAGGGGCTGAACGTGCAGGTCTACAACCGCTGCATCGGCACCCGCTTCTGCCAGGGCAACTGCCCCTACAAGGTCCGGCGCTTCAACTTCTTCGGCTATAATGACGGGCAGGAATACGCGAACCTCGGCGATCCGGTGGTGGCCGCGCAGCACAATCCGGAGGTGACGGTGCGGGCGCGCGGGGTGATGGAGAAATGCACCTACTGCACCCAGCGCATCAGCGCCGCCCGCCGCGTCGCGGAGAAGGAGGACCGGCCGCTCCACGCCGATGAGGTGCGCACCGCCTGCCAGAATGCCTGCCCGGCCCAGGCCATCGGCTTCGGCGACCTGAAGGCGGAGGGCTCCGCCGTGGCGGCGCTGCGGCGGGAGCCGCAGCACTACGCGCTGCTGGGCGAGCTCGGGACGCGGCCGCGCACCACCTATCTCGGCGCCGTGCGAAACCCTCATCCGGGGCTGGAGGACGGGGCATGAGTGGCGCCACCGACGGGCTGCTGCCGCGCGAGGCCAGCTACGGCTCCCTGGTCGGCACCGTCGCCGACCCGCTGCTGCGGGAGAAGGCGGGCGGACGCTACCGCATCGCCTTCCTGCTCGCCCTGCTGGTGACGCTGATGATGGCCGCCATCATCACCTGGCTCTTCGCCCAGGGCATCGGCATCTTCGGCAACAACACCTCGGTGGTCTGGGGCTTCCCCATCGCCAACTATGTCTGGTGGATCGGCATCGGCAATGCGGGGACCTTCATCTCGGCGGCGCTGCTGCTGACACGGCAGCCCTGGCGCGCGGCGATCAACCGCTTCGCCGAGGTGATGACGATCTTCGCCGTCTCCATCGCCGGGCTGTTCCCGATCCTGCACCTGGGCCGGCCCTACCGCGCCTATTGGGTGATCCCCTATCCGAACTCGATGGGCCTCTGGCCGCAATGGGACAGCGCCCTGGTCTGGGATGCCGCCTCCATCGTCGCCTACCTGGTCTTCTCGGTGCTGTTCTTCTTCCTGGGCCTGATCCCGGACCTCGCCACGTTGCGCGACCGGGCGCAGACGCGGGCGGGGCGGCGGATCTATGGCGCGCTGGCGCTGGGCTGGCGCGGCTCCGCCCGGCACTGGCAGCTGCACGACACGGTGTACCGCGCCATGGCGATGATCGCCCTGCCGCTGGTGGTTTCCGTGCACAGCGTCGCGGCGCTGGATTTCGCGGCGAGCCTGATGCCTGGCTGGTCGGAGTCGATCTTTCCGCCCTATTTCGTGGTGGGCGCGCTCTTTTCCGGCTTCGGCATGGTGATCGTGCTTGCCGCCGCGATGCGCTGGGGGCTGGGGTTGCAGGCGGTGATCACGCCGCGCCATTTCGAGGTGATGGCGCGGGTGGTGCTGGCCGGGGCGCTGGCCATGGGCCTGTCCTATGGCACCGAATGGTTCAACGACTGGTATGGCGGCGACGCGTCGGAACGCGCGCACCTGCATTTCCTGTTCAACAGCCCCTATACGGCCCTGTACCTCGCCATGCTCGCCTGCAACGTGCTGGTGCCGCAGCTCTTCTGGATCGGTGCGCTGCGGCGGCGGATCTGGTTCGTGGTGCTGGTGGCGGTGGTGCTGAACATCGGCATGTGGCTGGAACGCATCCTGATCATCTGGAACACGCTGTCCCACACGCACCTGCCGGCGACGGAAAGCGTCTTCCACCCGACGCCCTGGGACTGGGGGCTGCTGGCGGGCACGCTGGGCTTCTTCGCGCTGCTGATGCTGACCGCGTCGCGCCTGCTGCCGGTGGTGGCGATGCACGACATGGGCAAGCTGCTGCACCGGCGGAGGCGGGAGGGATGAGCCCGCCGCCGCTGCTCATCGCCGAGTTCCGCGATCCGGACACGCTGCTGGCCGCCGCCCGGCGGGCGCGGGAGGCCGGGCTGCACCCGATCGACGCGCACACGCCCTTTGCCGTGGACGGGCTGCCCGAGGCGCTGGGCCTGCCGCGCTCCCGGCTCCGGGTGCTGATGCTCGCCGCCGGGCTGGCGGGGGCGGCGCTGGCCTATCTGATGTGCTGGTACGCCTCCGTGCACGGCTATCCGCTGCTGGTCGGCGGGCGGCCGCACCATGCCTGGCAGGTCTATCTGGTGCTGAGCTTCGAGGGCGGCATCCTGGCCGCGGTGCTGGCCGGGGTGGCCGGGTTCTTCTTCGCCAGCGGCCTGCCGCGCCTGCACCATCCGCTCTTCGAGGCAAAGGATTTCGAGCGCGCCAGCCAGGACCGCTTCTTTCTTTCCGTGGCCGATCCACGGGCCGACGAGGCGCGCCTCGCGGCGCTGCTGGACGGGCTCGGGCCGCTTTCCGTGCGGGCGGTGGCGGCGTGAGGGCGCCGGTCCTCCTGCTGCCGCTGCTCCTGCCGTCTCTCCTGCTGGGGGGCTGCAAGCAGGAGATGGCGCAGCAGCGCCGCATGGACACCTACGAGCAGACCGGGGTCTGGAAGGACGGCACCACCGCGCGCCCCATCCCGGCCGGCACGGTGGCGCGGGGCGACCGGGCGCGCGATGCCGCCGCCCTCGCGCCGCCGCCCGTCACCCCGGCGCTGCTGGCGCGCGGGCAGGAGCGGTTCGGCATCTTCTGCACGCCCTGCCACGGCCTGTCGGGCGAGGGCAACGGCATGGTCGTGCAGCGCGGCTTCCCGCCGCCGCCCTCCTTCCACACCCGCCGCCTGCGTGCGGTGCCCGCCCGCTATCTCTTCGACGTCATCACCGAGGGTTATGGCGTGATGTATTCCTATGCCGCCCGCGTGCCACCCGAGGACCGCTGGGCCATCGTGGCCTATCTCCGCACGCTGCAGCTTTCCCGCCACGCCACCCTGGCCGAGGCGCCGGAAGCCGCCGGGGCGATCCGGGAGGCGGGGCCTTGAGGGCGCCTGCCCTGCTTTCCGGCTGGCATCCGGTGCTGGCGGGCCTTGTGGCGGCGCTGCTGCTGCTCGGCTGGGGCCTGCTGCTCTCGCCGGGGCTGGCGGCGGTGGGCTGGCTGGCCGGGCTGCTCTTCTGGCTGGGCATCTCCCTGGGCGCCTTCGTGCTGCTGGCGGTGCATGCCCTTACCGGCGGCCACTGGGGCGCGGCGCTGGACGGGGCGCTGGTGCCCGCCGTGGCGGCGCTGCCGCTCTTCCTGTTGCTCGCCCTGCCGCTGGCCTTCGCCATGCCGGCGCTCTTTCCCTGGGTGGCGGACCCGTCACGGGTCCTGCACGCGGATGTGGCGGCGCTCTACCTGAACCCGCCCGGCGCCCTGCTGCGCGGCGGGGTCTCGCTGCTGCTCTGGTCCGCCCTGGCGCCGCTGCTGGTGCTGCTGCGCGGCGCGGCGCGGACGGCGCTGGGGGCGGTGGCGCTGCTGCTGCATGTGGTGCTGCTCACCATGCTGTCGGTGGACTGGCTGCTGTCCATCGACCCGCGCTACCACTCCACCGCCTTCGCGCTGGGGCTGCTGGTGATGCAGATGCTGGCGGGCCTCGCCTGGGCGGTCGTCCTGCGGCCCGAAGCCGGCGGCGGCGAGCCGGGCCGGGCCGGGGATCTCGCCGGGATGCTGGTGGCCGCCGCGCTGGGCACGCTCTACCTCACCTATGTCCAGTACCTCACCGCCTGGTACGGCAACCTGCCGGACAAGGCCGCCTGGTTCCTGCTGCGGCGGGAGGCGCCCTGGCCCTGGGTGCTGGCGGCGGCGCTGCTGCTGTCCGGCCTGCTGCCGCTCTGCGGGCCGATGCTGCGTTCCTGGCGGCGGAGCCCCGGGGCGCTGGCCCGCATCGGGCTGGGGGTGCTGGCGGGGCTTTGGCTGCACCTGCTCTGGCTGGCCGGCCCGGGCTTCGGCGCCTGGAGCCTGCTGAGCGGGGCCCTCGGCCTCGTCGCCGTGGGGGGCGCCTGGACCGGGCTGGTGCGGGGCGTGCTGGCACCCCGCCTGCGGCGCCCCGCCGCGCCGGCGCGGGAGGGGCTGCGCCATGGCTGAGGAGATCCGCACGCGCGAGCCGCTGGACCTGTACCCCCGCGCGGTGCTGCTAGTGGGGTTCGGGACGCTGCTCTTCCTGCTGCTGGGCATGGGCGGGCTGTTCTGGGTCTATAGCCGCACCGGCATCCGCACCAACCAGCCGCCCCAGCCGCAGGATTTCCCGGCGCCGGAACTGCAGACCGATCCGCGCGGCGACCTCGCGCGCTTCCTGGCGGAGCAGCGCAAGGGGCTGGAGGGCTATGGCTGGGTGGACCGGGCGCGGGGCCTGGTCCGCATCCCGGTGCAGCGGGCCATGGAGATCCAGGCCGGGCGCGGCGCGG
>NZ_BDLP01000284.1:0-5797 GCF_001950415.1 Roseomonas sp. TAS13 | reverse complement strand
GGTTCCTCCGGGCGGCCCTGCGCGATCAGGCGCGCTGCGATGCCACGGCCGGCGCCGGGGCGGCGGCGGCACGTTCGGCCTCGGCCGCCTCTCGCCCCCAGCGGGTGGCGAGCGTGGCGCAGACCATGAGCTGGATCTGGTGGAACAGCATGATCGGCAGCACGATCATGCTCACCGCCTGCCCGCTGAACAGCAGGCTCGCCATCGGGATGCCGCTGGCGAGGCTCTTCTTGGAGCCGCAGAAGAGGATCGTGATCCGGTCCTCGCGCGAAAAGCCGGCGGCGCGGGTGTACCAGTGCAGCAGCAGCATCACCACCGCCAGCAGCGCGGCATTGGCCAGCAGCAGGACCACGATGCTCATCACGTCCACCTGGTGCCACAACCCGTTCACCACGCCCTCGCTGAAGGCGCCATAGACGACAAAGAGGATCGAGGAGCGGTCCACATAGCCCACCAGCTGCTTGTGCCGGTTCAGCACCGGCATCAGCCAGCGGCGCACCAGCTGGCCCAGCACGAAGGGTAGCAGCAGTTGCAGCATGATGCCGCGGATCGCCCCGAAGGAGATGCCGCTCTCGCCGTTCGTGGTCATCAGCACGCCGACCAGCAGCGGCGTCAGCACGATGCCGACGAGGTTCGAGACCGAGGCCGCGCAGAGCGCCGCAGGCACGTTGCCGCGCGCGATCGAGGTGAAGGCGATGGAGGACTGCACGGTGGAAGGCAGCACGCCGACGAAGACGATGCCCAGCGCCAGCATCTCGCCCAGCGCCGGGCGCATGGCATAGCTCAGGCCGATGGCCAGGATCGGGAAGAGCAGGTAGGTCGAGAGGAAGACCACCAGCTGCAGCTTCCAGTTCGTCACGCCGGCCATCACGGCCTCCCGCGACAGGCGGGCGCCGTAGAGGAAGAACAGCAGGGCGATGGCGAAGTTGGTGGCATAGTCCACCACCTCCGCCGCCTCCCCCCGGGCAGGCAGGATGCTGGCCAGCACCACCATGCCGATGATCAGGAGCATATAGGGATCGATCCGCAGGCGGGCCAGGATCGAACGCCTGGCCGGCGGAGCGGCGCTGGATGGGTTTGCGGCCACGGGAAACGCCCCTGTCACAGGAATGACTTCGAGTATCGGGGCTTCCTTTGCCCATTCGCGCCAAAAATGACAGAATTAACAGTCATTGCCGAATCCAATGATCCAGTCATCCTTCGACCCGCTGCTGCTGCGCACCTTCCTGGCCGTCGCGGAAACCCGGCACTTCACCGCCGCCGGGCAGCGCCTGGGGCTGAGCCAGTCCACCGTCAGCCAGCATATCCGCCGGCTGGAGGAACAGGCCGGGCGGCCCCTGCTGCTGCGCGACACGCATTCCGTCACCCTCACCACCGATGGCGAAGCGATGCGGGGCTTCGCCACCACCATCCTGGAGGCCCATGCCCGCGCCGCCGCCTTCTTCGCCGGCACGGAGCTGCGCGGGCGCCTGCGCTTCGGCACCTCGGAGGACCTCGTCTCCTCCCGCCTGCCGGAGATCCTGCGCGAGTTCGTGCGCTCCAACCCGGCGGTGGACCTCGACCTGACCGTGGGGCTCAGCGCCCTGCTCTACGACCGGCTGGATGCCGGGGAACTCGACCTGATCTGCGCCAAGCGCCGCCCCGGCGAGCGGCGCGGCCGGCCGGTCTGGCGGGAGCGGCTGGCCTGGATCGGCACCGCCGGCACCGTCCTGGACCCTTCGGCGCCCCTGCCCCTGGTCGCCTATCCCAACCGCTCCATCACCCGCGCCCTGGCGCTCGAGGCGCTGGAACGCGCCGGGCGGCGCTGGCGCATGTCCTGCTCCTCCGGCAGCCTGAGCGGGCTGACCGCCGCCGTCCTAGCCGGACTCGGCGTCACCGCGCAGTCGCGGCTGCTGCTGGGTGGCGCGCTGGTGGAGATCCCGGGGCCGGAACTGGATGAGGTGGAGTTCGTCGTGACAGGCCGTGGCGAAAGGCTGCACGGCGCCGCCGCGGCCCTGGCCGATGTCATCCTCCTGAACGCCACCCACCTGCAGCCCGCCGGCTGATCCCCGCCCGGCGCACGGGGCGGCGCCCCAGGCCACGCCCATCGCGATTCCACCGGTAGGCGGTGCCGGCGCCTCGGGGCAGAATCGGCACCGGACATCACGGGACATACTCCATGACGGAAACCGGCAAGGCGGGGACGGGCGGCCAGGCCCACCATCCCCTGCTGCGGCGGCGCGACGGCCACCATGCCCGCGTCACCTTCGAGGAACTCTTCTTCGACCTCGTCTATGTCTTCGCCGTCACCCAGGTCTCGCACGGGTTGCTGCACCATCTCGGCATGGCCGGGGCGGTGGAGGCGCTGATCCTCTGGTTCGCGGTCTGGCTGGGCTGGCAGTACACCTGCTGGGTCACGAACTGGTTCAACCCGGAGACGCCGCCGATCCGTGGGCTGCTCTTCGGCACCATGCTGGCCGGGCTGGTGATGGCGGCCGCCCTGCCCCAGGCCTTCGGCGACCGTGGCCTCGTCTTCGCCCTGGCCTATGCCGCCATGCAGGTGGGACGCACGGGCTTCATCGCCTGCCAGCTTCCCGCCGGGCATCCCCTGGCCGCCAACTACCGGCGGATGCTGGGCTGGGTCTGCATCGCGGCGGTGTTCTGGATCCTCGGCGGGCTGGCCCCGGCGCCCTGGCGGCACCTGCTCTGGGTCCTGGCCGTCCTCTGCGAATATGTCTCGCCCATGTTCGGCTTCGCCCTGCCGGGGCTGGGGCGCTCCCGGACGCGGGACTGGACCATCGAGGGGGGCCATCTCGCCGAGCGCTGCCAGCTCTTCGTCATCGTCGCCCTGGGCGAGACGGTGCTGGTCACCGGTGCCACCCTGGCCGACGAGGGAGCCTGGGACCCGCCCACCCTGATCGCCTTCCTGTCCGCCTTCTTCGGCAGCCTCGCCATGTGGTGGGTCTATTTCGGCACCAGCAGCCGCGACGGCAGCACGGTGATCACCCATTCCCCCGATCCCGGCCGGATCGGCGCCTGGTTCCACTACATCCACGCCATCCTGCTCGCCGGGATCATCGTCACGGCCGTCGGCAACGACCTCGTCATTGCCCATCCCGATGGGCGCATGACCGTGGCAGCGGCGGCCACGCTGATCGGCGGGCCGGCGCTCTACCTCTTCGGCTCCGGCTTCTACAAGCGCGTGGTCTATGGCATCTGGCCGTCCTCGCATCTCGGTGGCCTCGCCGTGCTTGCCCTGATGGTGCCCTTCGCCTTCACCACGGACCTGCTGATGATCGGCGCCCTGACCACCCTGGTGATGCTGGCCGTGGGCTTCTGGGAAAGCCGCATCCTGCGCCCCAACCCGGAAGCAAGGCTGGCCGGGATGTCGCATTGATACGGAGAGCGGCGCCTGACCTCTGGCGCCGCGCTTATGGCGATCCCCGGGGGGAGGCTCCGCCTGCCCCCGGATCCCCCCACCGCCGGGGATATGGTATATCCCCGGACCCTGCCTTTCGCTGGCTCTTCGTGGTTGCCGCCAGCCTGCGGTCCGATCCCGGGGAGCGGGTGGGATCAGCAGGGCGCCCGGAAGAAGAAAGACACCCTATCTGCGCTGGCAGCGCCCGCAGCCGCCGGGAAGCATCGCTTCCCGGCGTGATCCGGCATCAGCGGGCACCAACGAAAATGGGTCCAGGGCACGCAGTGTCCTGGCGGATGGGGGGTTTGGGGAGAAGGCGGAGCCTTGCCCCCAATCCGGGCGCCAGGGACCGGGCCGCCGCGCGCCACTCCCGGCGAGAGCCGACGGCTACCGGCCCAGAACCTCGCCCAGAATGGCAGCGAAGCGGTCGATATCCGCTTCCTCCACCCAGACATGCGCGCTGATCCGCAGCACGCCGAGCCGGTCGCTGGCGAAGGCGCCCCGTTCCGCCAGGGCCGGGACCAGATGGGCCGGCAGCCCGCTCGGCAGGCGCAGGCCCAGGATATGCGGCGAGCGGCGGTGGCGCGGCGGGCAGGCGAGGCCCATCGCCTCCAGCCGCTCCGCCAGCCGGTCGGTCAGCCCACGCAGCCGTGCCTCCACCGCCGCCACGCCCCATGATTCCACCAGTTCCATCCCGGTCGCCGCCATGGGCAGCGCCACAGGGTCGTCGCGCTCGCCCCGGTCGTAGCGCGCGGCACCCGGCGCGGGATGGCCCCCCGGCATGTTGAAGCCGTTCTCCTCCAGCGGCAGGCCGGACTGGCGCTCCGGCGCGGCATAGAGAAAGGCCAGGCTGTAGGGGCCCAGCACCCATTTATAGGTGGGGAAGGCCAGGAAATCCGGCCGCCAGCGCCCGGCATCCACCGGCAGCACGCCCACCGCCTGGGTGGCGTCCACCACCACCGCCCCGCCCTGCCGCCGGACCGCCGGGATCACCCGGTCCAGGTCGATCGGCGTGCCGTCGCACCAGTGCAGCGGCGTCAGCGTGGCGACGCCCAGGGGCGCCGCGCCGGGGCGGTCGATCGCCTCCAGCAGCGCGGTGGTCCAGTCGCCATCCGCCGGGCGCGGCACGGTGTCCACCACCAGCCCGCGCTGCCGCGCCAGCCGGTCCCAGGGCAGGCAGAGGGAGGGGAACTCGTCCTGCACGCGCAGCACGCGCGAGCCCGGGGGCGGTTCCAGGTTCAGCGCCGCCGTGGCGATCCCGTGGCTGACGGAGCCGGTGATGGCGATGTCGCCGGGCGCCGCGCCAACCAGCCGCGCCGCCGCGGCACGGGCACGCAGGCCCCAGCGCGCGGCCTCGCTGCGCGGCACCGTCCAGGGATGGCTCTTGCCGGCCACCCCGGCCTCGCCCGCCGCCCGCACCGAACGCGGCAGCGGCGAGTAGGCGGCGGCGTCGAGATAGGCGATCCCTTCGGGGATCTCGAAGAGGGCGCGCTGGTTGGACAGGGGCGGGGTCGGGATCATGGCCCGGCCAGGGAAGAACGGCGGACCACGCCTGTCCAGACCGGCCGCCCACCGGGCCTCAGCGCCGTCCGGGCAGGGCCGCCGCGCTCTCCTCCCAGGCCGTCTCGGCGAGGCTCCCCGGCTCGCTTCCCGTCGCGGGCCTCTGTCCGGGCGCGGGGTGGGCACCGATCCCGGGCAGGGTCAGGATCACCGCGAAACCGTCGACCGAGTCGCTGCGGAAGCGCAGGCTGCCGCCATGGGCGCGCACCACCTCGTCAGCGATGGCAAGGCCGAGCCCGGCGCCACCGCGCCCCTCGCCGCGCGGATGGAAGGGCTCCCGCACCCGGGCCCAGAGGGCAGGCGGAATGCCCGGCCCGTCATCCACCACCTCCAGCACGGCATCCCCGTCCTGGCGGAAGACCCGCACCTCCAGCCGCGAGGCCGCGCCATGCTGGAGGGCGTTGTTCACCAGGTTCGCCACGGCCTCCCGCAGGCTGATCGGATCGCCCGGGACGACCACCGGCTCCCCGGGTGCATCCAGCGACAGCACCGGCGCCGCGGCGCCACCGCCGTCCACCGGCAGGTCCAGCAGGATTCTCCGCGCCAGCGCCACGAGGTCCACCGGCTCCGGCGGCACCACATCGGGCCGGTGCGTCACCATGGCATGATTGAACAATTGCCCCACCAGCCGGCCGAGCTGTTCCGTGCGGGCGGCGATGCGCCGGAGCTGGGTGGCCCGGCGCGCGGGATCGCCTTCCACCGACAGGAGATCGACCTGCGACGCCAACCCCGCGAGCGGCGTGCGGAGCTGGTGCGCGGCATCGCCGATCATGCGCTGCATCATGCCGATCCGCCGGTCCAGCCGCGCCATGAAGCCGTCGATGGCGCCGACCAGCGCGG
>NZ_BDLP01000283.1:0-5809 GCF_001950415.1 Roseomonas sp. TAS13 | reverse complement strand
CGCCCGACGTGCTGGAGAAGATCATCGCCCGCATCCCCGTCGGCCGGCTGGGCCGGGCCGACGACATCGCGCGCGGCGTCTGCTTCCTCACCGCCGACGATGCCGAGTTCATCACAGGCTCGACCATGTCCATCAACGGTGGACAGCACATGTACTGAACCGGAACCGCTCAGGGGGCGCCGGGCCGGTTCCGCCGGGTTGGCGCCACCGGCGCGTCCGGGTGGTTGACGGCCCGGGCCACCTCGTTCCTCCTCCATCCCCCGGACGACAGCGGCCGGGACAGTGGATGAGAGGAGGAACCCATGCCCTTCATGGTGCTCGCCTATGACGGCAAGGATGCGGAGGCCCCCGCCCGCCGGCAGGCTGCCCGCCCGGCCCATTTCGCCCGCGTGGCGCCGGAGGCCGAATCCGGCCGCCTGCTGATCGGCGGCCCGCTGACCGATGCGGACGGCCGGATGATCGGTTCCATGATGGTGCTGGACCTGCCGAATGAGGCTGCCGTGCATGCCTGGCTGGCGGACGACCCCTATGTGCGGCAGGAGGTCTGGAAGGACATCAGCGTCCTGCCCTTCCAGGTCGCGCCCCTGAAATACCGGCCCCTGTCCGCCGGCTGAGGCCCCGCCGGCATCAGGTCCGGTCGCGGACGAGGCTGCTGGCGAACCAGGACACGAGCGCGACGATGATGGCGCCCCAGAAGGCAGCCCAGAAGCCGTCGATGCTGAGAGGTGAGAAGAGGCTGGTCAGCCCGAACATCGCCGCGTTGATCACCAGCGAGAACAGGCCGAGCGTCAGGATGGTCAGCGGCAGGGACAGCAGCGCGACCACCGGCCGGATCACGGCATTGATCAACCCGAAGACCACCGCGGCGAAGAGCGTGCCCACCAGCCCCGGCAGGTGGATGCCCGGCACCACCTGCGAGGCAACCCAGAAGGCGATGGCGGTGATGACCGTCCGAAGCAGGAAACCCATCCGCCCGATTCCTTATCCTGTGGCCGGCGCAGTGTAGAGCAGTTCGTGGAGGATCGGGCGTGGCGCTCCGGGAGGCCCATCGGGGCGGTGCCCCGACCCCGGACCCACTGGCTTCGTCCCGATCACCCGGCCTGCCGCCACAGGCCGCGGACGACCTCGGCCTCGCCCTGGTGCCTTGGGCCTTCGTCGAGCAGGACGGTGCCGTCGAGGCATTCGAGCAGGCGCATCCCGCCGAAGAGGCGCCGGGCTTCCGTGGCGGTCCAGAGCAGGGCCGGGTCGCGCGGCCCGCCGGAGCGGCGGCCTTCCTGGGCGGGCGAGAAGCCTTCCAGCACCAGCAGCCCGCCGGGGGCCAGGGCGGCCACGGCCCGTTGCGCCACCAGGGCGCGGTCCTCGGGCGGCAGATGGACAAAGATCCAGGCCACGAGATCGAAGCGCCGCTGCGGCCAGTTCCAGCGCGTCAGGTCGGCAGCCACCGTTTCCAGCGCGACACCGTGCCGGCCGGCGAGCGCCCGCGCCTTGGCGAGACCCGTGGCCGACCAGTCCAGGCTGGTGACGTTCAGCCCTTGCCGGGCCAGCCAGACGCCGTTGCGGCCCTCGCCATCGCCCAGCGCCAGGGCGGACTGGCCGGGGCGCAGGCGCGGCAGCATGCTTTCCAGGTAGCGGTTCGGCTGCTCGCCGAAGGTGAAGCCCTCCGCGTCATAGCGCGCGTCCCAGGCGGGGGCGTCGCTCACGACCGGCGCGGCGTCCAGCCCGGCGGGGCCAGCTCGAAGCCCGCGAAGGAAAAGGCCGGGGACACGGTGCAGGTCACGAGGCTCCAGCCCTGGCCCGCCGCCGGGGGCAGGGGGACCGCCGCCTGCCACCAGTGCCGGGGGACCACGGCGGACAGGCGCTGCCCGGCGGAAAGATGGGGGCCGAGCACGATCTCCAGGGGGTCCGAACCCTCCCAGCAGAGGCTGAGCTGGAGCGGCGCCCCGGCATGCCAGTGCCAACCCTCGGCCGCGTCCACCCGGTGCCAGTGGCTCCGTTCGCCGGCCGAAAGCAGGAAGAGGATCGAGGTCCCGGCCCCGCGCGTGCCGTCGCCGGGCTCGTCGCGCCAGGTTTCGCGGTAGCGGCCGCCTTCCGGATGGGGCGTCAGCTCCAGCGCCTCGGCCACCGCATCGGCGGAAAGCCGCGTGTCGCGCAGGTCGATGTTCATGGCTGGCCTCCCCATGGGTTCACCGGAACTCGTCCTTGGCCTTCCGCATCGCGGCCAGCGCCGCCACGTCGGGTGCGCGCAGGAAGGGGTTGGTGGCCATCTCCTCCTCCAGCCGGGTCGGGACGGTCGGCTCGCCCCGGCCGCGCTGCTCGCGTGCCTGCTGCGCCCGGTCCTGCAGCGCCTTGTTGTCGGGCTCCACAGTCAGGGCGAAGCGGGCGTTGGACAGGGTGTATTCATGGCCGCAGCAGACCAGCGTGTCCGGCGGCAGGGTGCGGAGCCGTTGCAGCGAGGCGAACATCTCCTCCGCCGTGCCTTCCAGCAGCCGCCCGCAGCCGAGCGAGAAGAGCGTGTCGCCGCAGAGCAGAACATCCGGGCTGCGGCTCTGCTCCTTGTCCTGGGGGCGGGGGGCCTGGATGTGGAAGGCGATATGCCCGCGCGTATGGCCGGGCGTGTCGATCACCACGGCCCGCGCCGAACCGATGGCCATCCCGTCCCCCGGTGCAAGGGCGTGGTCGAGCGGCGGCAGGCGATAGGCATCGGCCTTGGCGCCGACAACCTTGGCGCCGGTGGCGGCGACCAGTTCCGCCACGCCGCCGATATGGTCCTGGTGGTGATGGGTGAGCAGGATGAAGTCGCACCGCCCGTCCGGCAGGTCGGCCAGGACCGGCCGGGCCTCGCCCGGGTCGCAGACAGCCACGGTGCCGGTCACCGCGTCGGCCACCACCCAAGCATAATTGTCCGACAGGCAAGGAATCGCCCGAACCGTCAGTGCCATTGGCAGTGTCTCCCTTCGACGAGCGGCCTATATTCGTCCCATGAGCGCCGAGGTCCATGGACTCGACCAATTCTACGCATCGCCCACCGGGATCGTTGCCAAGCGATTGCTGCGTGCCAGGTTGCGGGCCGTCTGGCCCGAGCTGGCGGGGAGCGAGGTCCTCGGCATCGGCTATGCCGGTCCCTATCTGCGGCTCTGGCGCCGCCGTGCCGCGCGGCTGATCTCGATCATGCCCGTGCAGGGCCCGCCCCCGGGGCGGCTGTCCCGCTGGCCGGCGGACGGTCCCGGTGCCCTTGCACTGGCCGAGGAGGAGAACCTGCCCTTCGCGGATCTCAGCTTCGACAACGTGCTGATGGTGCACGGGCTGGAGCATGCCGACCATGCGCGGCGCATGTTGCGGGAGGTCTGGCGCGTGCTGCGCGACGAAGGGCGGCTCCTGGTCGTGGTGCCGAACCGGCGCAGCATCTGGGCGCATCTGGACCATACGCCGCTGGGCCATGGCCAACCCTATACGCCGCTCCAGCTCGCGCGGTTGCTGGAACGCGGCATGTTCCACGTGGAACGCCGCGATGGCGCGCTCTTCGTGCCGCCCTTCCGTTCCCGGCTGCTGCTGCGGACCGCACGGCTTTGGGAAGGCGCCGGCCATGCGGTTTCGCCGAAACTGTCGGGCGTGACGATCATCGAGGCGCGCAAGGAGGTCTTCGGGGCGCTTTCGCTCCGGACCCAGCCGAGCGGAAGGCGTGTCAACGTTCCGGCCTGGGTGGGGCGTGGCCTGGCACCGGCGGCCCGGGGACAGGGCCATGTCCGGCCGGCGGATGAGGTCCTGGCGCGCGAGGCGGACCCGGGAGGCGAGGGAACCCGGTGAGGGAGCCAGGACCCTGCGGGGTCCTGGCAGATCGGGGCAAGGGCGGAGCCTTGTTCCCCGGGAAAGCGGAACGCTGGATCAGGTCCCGCTCAGGGGGCCTCGACACACATGGCGACGCCCATGCCGCCCCCGATGCAGAGGGTGGCGAGGCCCTTCTTCGCGCCGCGCCGCTTCATCTCGTGCAACAGGGTGGTCAGCACCCGGGCGCCCGAGGCGCCGATCGGATGGCCGATGGCGATGGCGCCGCCATTGACGTTCACCTTGTCCGGGTCCCAGCCCATGTCCTTGTTCACCGCGCAGGCCTGGGCGGCGAAGGCCTCGTTCGCCTCGATGAGGTCGAGGTCCTGGATGCTCCAGCCCGCCTTCTCCAGCGCGCGGCGGGAGGAGGGGATCGGCCCGGTGCCCATGATGGTCGGGTCCACCCCCGCCGTGGCCCAGGAGGCGATGCGCGCCAGCGGCGTCAGCCCGCGCTTCGCCGCCTCGGAGGCGCTCATCACGACGATGGCCGCGGCGCCGTCATTGATGCCGGAGGCATTGCCCGCCGTGACCGTGCCGTCCTTGGAGAAGGCCGGGCGCAGCTTGGCCAGGATCTCCATCGTCGTCTCGGGCTTGGGGTACTCGTCCTTCTCCACCACCGTGTCGCCCTTGCGCCCCTTCACGGTGACGGGCGCGATCTCGTCGGCGAAGCGGCCGGCCTTCTGCGCCTCGCCCGCCTTGCGCTGGCTGTTGTAGGCGAGCTCGTCCTGCTGCTCGCGCGTGATCTGGAACTTCTGCGCCACGTTCTCGGCGGTGTTGCCCATGTGGTAGCCGTTGAAGGCTTCCCACAGCCCGTCGCGGATCATCGTGTCCACCAGCGACAGGTCGCCCATCTTCTGCCCGGCGCGCAGGTTCGCGCAGTGCGGCGACTGGGTCATGCTCTCCTGCCCGCCCGCGAGGACGATGCTGGCATCCCCCGTCGCGATCTGCTGCGCCGCCAGCGCCACGCTGCGCAGGCCGGAGCCGCAGACCTGATTGATCCCGAAGGCCGTGCGCTCGACCGGAATACCGGCATGCACGGCGGCCTGGCGCGGGGGGTTCTGCCCGGCGCCGGCGGTGAGCACCTGGCCCAGGATCACCTCGTCCACTTCCTCCGGCCGGATGCCGGCCTTCTCCAGCGCCGCCTTGATGGCGATGGCGCCCAGCGCATGGGCCGGAAGGCTGGCGAAGGCGCCGTTGAACGCCCCGACGGGCGTGCGCATGGCGGAGGCGATGACGATATCGTCCATGGTAGCGGTCCTTCCCCAAGGTTTACGGATGATCTTGGGCCGCCCCTGGAAGGGCGGCAAGGCACCCTCCCATGACAGGGGGGTGATTTGTTCGGAAGCCGAGAAGAACTCCCCGCCGGAAAGGAGCGAGGACGCCCTGCCCGGCGGCCGGAAGGGCTCAGAAGCTGCCCGGGAACTGTCCTCCATCGGCCAGCAGGCTCTGGCCGGTGATGAAGCCCGCCTGGGCGGAGCAGAGGAAGGCGACCGCCGCTGCGATCTCCTCCGCCGTGCCGTAGCGTTTCGCCGGGTTGGCGGCGGCGCGCTCGGCCCAGATCTCCTCATAGGGGCGGCCGGTCATGGCGACGAGGCCGCGCACATGCGCCTCCTGCGCCTCCGTCGCCACGATGCCGGGCAGGACGTTGTTGATGGTCACGCCCCGCGCCACGGTCTGCCGCGACAGGCCGGCGCAGAAATTCACCAGCCCGGCCCGCGCGCCATTGGAAAGGCCCAGTTCCGCATGCGGCGACTTCACGCTGCGGGAGGCGAGGTTCACGATCCGCCCGAAGCCGCGCGCCATCATGCCGTCCACCACGCCGCGGATCATCTGGATCGGCGAGAGCATCATCATGTCCAGCGCCCGCATCCAGATATCGCGGTCCCAGTCGCGGAAGTCGCCGGGCGGCATGCCGTCGCCGTTGTTCACCAGCACGTCCGGCGCCGGACAGGCCGCCAGCACGGCGGCCCACCCGGCCTCGGTGGTC
>NZ_BDLP01000282.1:0-5854 GCF_001950415.1 Roseomonas sp. TAS13 | reverse complement strand
GCCGGGGCGGCGGGGCGCTTCGCCTTCCCCTGGGCGGGGGCGGCCCTGCTCGGCCTTTCCGCCTGCGCCGCCGGGCCGGCACCCGCCTGCCCCGCCGGGATGCGGGCCGCCACGGTGGCGGAGCTGTTCCTCGGCCGGAACCGTGCGGGCGCCCCGCCGGTGGGCGAGGCGGAATGGGACGCTTTCCTCGCCAGCGAAGCGACGCCGCGCTTTCCGGACGGTCTGACCGTGCTGGACGCCGCCGGGCAGTGGCGCGGGGCGGATGGCCGGGTGGAGCGGGAGGCGTCGAAGCTCCTGGTCGTCGTGCTGCCCGGTGTCACCGCCGGGGAGGCCCGCGCCCGCCTGGACCCCCTGGCGGAAGCCTATCGCCTGCGGTTCCGGCAGGAGTCCGTGCTGCGGCTGCTCGGCCCGGGATGCGCGGGGTTCTGATCCCGTCAGCCCTTCCCCGCCGGGTCGCGCGGATAGACCCGGCTGTCATAGGGCGCCGGGTGGAAGGCCGGATCGAAGAGGCAGGTCTCCGGATAGGCCTTGCGGTAGCCCTCGCAGGACGCCGCGATGGCCGCCGGCTCCGGTGGCTGCTTCGTGTCCACCCACCGCGACAGGGCCGCGAAGGCCGCCGCGTATTCCGGCGTGTGCAGCTTGCTGTGGACATGCTCCCGCGTAAAGGTCTGCACCAGCAGCGCCGCCGTGCCCGCCTTCTCCCGCACCGCGCGGTAATGGCTCTCGTGCTCGACAAAGGCGGTGGGGTCGTCGATCGCGTGCAGGGTCAGGGTCGGGATCGTGACCTTGCCGGTGAGGTCGCTGTCCTCCGCCAGCTCCGCCACCGCCTGCGGATCGGCCTGCAGCCGCGCCACGCCCGCGTTCAGCGCCGCGTCGTCGGCGGAACCCGTGTAGCGCACGCCCTCGTTGCCGAAGGGGCTGCGGCCGCCCAGCCGCTCCGCCACGATGTCGCGGTACAGGAAGGTCGCCCAGTTCATGTGCGAGGCCAGCGTGCGCTCCGGCACCCGCGTCACCGCGGTGATCGCGGCCAGATTCCGCGCCTGCTCCGGGCTGCGCTCGGCCGCGGGCTTTCCGGCGCCGGTGCAGGCCTCCACCCGTTCCGTCAGTTCCTTGCCCGTCATCCGCTGCCCGGCGGGCAGGCCGATGTTCAGCGGATACTGCGGCTCGTCCGGCCCCGGATGGTTGTGGCAGTAGTACTGGTACACGGCGCGCAGGTCGGTGCGGTAGCCATAGCCCTCCGTGCCGCCCGCCAGCACGCCGCTGGTCAGCAGCGCCCCGTCATAGCTGTCGGGGTAGAGCTCGATCGCCTTGGCCGCGACATTGCCGCCCCAGGACTGGCCATGAATGAAGGTGCGCTTCGGCTTCGCCACCTCGGCCACGAAGAGCTTGCGGAGGTTTTCCGTATCCTCCGCCGCCATGCGCACGCCATAGCCGCCACGGCGGTAGCTGCTGCCCGCCCAGGCATAGCCCTCCGACACGGTGACGGCGAAGCGCTGGAGGTCCTCCACCGGATCGTCCGGCTTCGGCGCGCCGAGGCGGGGCCCGCCATGGCTGTGCACCACCAGCGTTCCGTTCCAGTCCTTCGGCACCGCGATCCAATAATAGGCACCGTTGCCGTCGCGCCCGCGCCGGCATTCCGTGCCGGCAGGCAGCCCGTCGGGGCAGGCAACGCCTTCCGGTGCGGCCTGCGCCGGCCTGCCGAGCGTCAAGAGCATTGTCAGCAGGCCGCTCCCCACCAGCAGCGTCTTGGAACAGCGCATGGCTCTCCCTCCTCATTGTTGCCGGGAGGCTAGAGCAGGTCGCAACCCGGCGAAATCGGGCGGGCCGGTAAAAGCGCTGTCGTGTTCAACCACTCGGATCAAGGTGAACGCTTCATTCCGAAGGCCACTCACTACAACCATAAGGGGAATAGTATATCTATTACGCCCATCTGGAAGGGAATGAGTGGCTTGATCCGGTGGCCCGCCTGCCTTGCGCTTCTCCTCCTTGGTGGCTGCGCGAGCCGATCTCTCCCTTTGCCGCCGCATTGGGCCGGATCGGCACCACAGGGTCCGGCGCAGACTGAGGCGCCGCGAGCGGCCCTCGGTTCGGGCCTCCGCCCCAGCGCCGAGGAACTGGCGCCCGGCGAAGCCGACCGAGCCCTGATGCTCCTTGCCCGTGCGACCGGGGACGGGCGCAGCGCGCGCAGTCCGGTGACCGTACCGAACCTGATCCTGGCCTACCTCATGGTCCGCGACTCCGGCCTGCACTTCGAGCGGCACCGCATCGAGCGGAAGGAGGGCGGTATCCTCGACGTGATCGAAGCCAGCGATCGTGCGACCGGCCAGCCCAGGCCCATCTTCTTCAGGACGGAACCGAAAACGCCGGAAGAGATCACGGCTACGCGGGCCTTGCGCTCGATCATGACGTCCGGCGATGGACGCAGCCCGCGCACCGCCTTAGCGGTGCCGGGGGTGCGCACGGAATACGCCATCCTCTTCATGCTCGGCCTGCAACGAAGCCAGCAGGTCCTGATGCCGCAGGATGGCGCATACTATGACCGTCTTACGGTGATCGACCCGGCCGATGGCACGGTGCGGGAAATGTATTTCCGCCTTCCCGGGGCCCCGGGCCTTTCAGTCAGAAGTCTCTGACGCCGCCTCAGCAGGGCTCCGCCACGAAGGTCTGGCTGGGGCGCACGAACTCGTCCTGCGCCGCCACGGTCAGGATCTCGCGCGACCCCGCCTCGGCCGTCCGCCGCAGCAGCCCGTGGATCGAGGAGGCGGCGGAGGAGACCGCCACCCGCACATCGCCCCAGCGCAGCCGGTGGAACAGGAACAGCGCCGCGATGGCATCGCCCGCGCCATTGACCGAGATCGGCAGCAGCGGCGTGCGGACCCGCCAGAACTGCCCCCCCTCCGCCGCCAGCATCTCGATGGCATCGGCCGGGGTGTCCTCCACGCGCAGGGAGGTCACCAGCACGCAGCGCGGCCCGCTTTCCTGCAAGGCGCGCACGGCCGCCTTCGCCTCGGCCAGCGTGCCGACGGCGCGGCCGGTCAGCCATTCCAGCTCGAACTGGTTGGGGGTGGCGATGTCGGCGGCGGGCATGGCCCGGTCGCGCATGAACTCCGGGATGCCGGGGCGGACGAAGACGCCGCGCCCGACATCGCCGATCACCGGGTCGCAGCAATAGACCGCCTGCGGGTTGGCCGCCCGCACCCGCGCCACCGCCTCCAGGATCGCCTCGCCGATCGCCGCATCGCCCATGTAGCCGGACAGCACCGCGTCGCAGGTGCCGAGCACGCCGCGCTCCTCGATCCCCGTCACCAGCTCGCGGATCAGCTCCGCCCCGAAGACCTGGCCGCGCCAGGCGCCGTAGCCGGTGTGGTTGGAGAACTGCACGGTGTTGAGCGCCCAGACCTCGGCGCCCAGCCGCTGCAGCGGAAACACGGCGGAGGCATTGCCGACATGGCCATAGGCGACCCAGGACTGGATGGAGAGGATGTTCATCGCGGCTTCACCAAGGAGAGACGATCGCACATCCCCGGTTTGGGCGCGGCGCGGGCCGGGGGCAAGGCCATCCGGGCCGGGGCCCCGCGCGCGCGATACGGCCGGGAGCGGCGGATACGCCCTTGGCGGTTGCGCCGCCGGGGCGCGGCGGCTAGAAGCCGCGTTTCCGCGCGCCCGGTCGGCATCGGGCGGCCACTAGACACGAGACCCCCGATGAAGCCCGACATCCATCCCGACTACCACGAGATCACGGTCATCATGACCGACGGCAGCACCTTCAAGACCCGCTCCTGCATGGGCAAGGAAGGCGACACGCTGCGTCTGGACATCGATCCGAAGTCCCATCCGGCCTGGACCGGCCAGCAGCGCGTGATCGACACGGGCGGGCAGATCGCCAAGTTCAACAAGAAGTTCGCCGGCATCGGCGCCCGCAAGAAGGGCTGATCCTCCGGCCCCGGCCGGGGCATGGGCGCTTTCCGGGCCTCGCGGGCTTTCCCGCGGGGCCTTTCGCGTTTCCGGCAGGTCCGCAGGCGTGGCGGCCGGAACCTTTTTCCCGCCGGCCAGGGGCCTTGAACGCGCTGTTTCCCCTCCCAATCTCCCCGCTGCCAGCGATGCCCGATCGGGGTCGCCGGCGCGGCAACGGCCAGCACATCGCCCCTGGTGGGATGTCCTCCGGCCCCTCTGCCGCCCCGAAACTGGACCTTGCTTGGCTTGAGGAGGTTCTCGTGAACGCTTTCGACCTTTCCCCCCTTCTTCGCACCGCCATCGGCTTCGACCGCATGGCCCGGCTGGTGGACACCGCCCGCGCCGCCGCGGACGGCCCCGCCTATCCGCCCTATAATATCGAACGCGTGTCGGACGACGCCTATGTGCTGACGATGGCCGTGGCGGGCTTCGGCCCCGACGACATCGAGATCACGGCGCAGGACAACGTCCTCGTGGTATCCGGCAAGGCGGCGCAGGACGACGCGCAGCGCCGCTACCTGCATCGCGGCATCGCCGGCCGCGCCTTCGAGCGCCGCTTCGTGCTCGCGGACCATATCCAGGTCCAGGGCGCCGACATGGAGAACGGCCTCCTGCACGTCTCCCTGAAGCGCGAGGTGCCCGAGGCGCTGAAGCCCCGCCGCATCGCCATCGGGACGGCCGCGCCGCGCGCCGCCCTGGAAGTGGCGAACGAATCGGGCAAGGGCCAGCCCAGGGCCGCCTGACGCCCGCAGCCCCCGGGGCCGGTTCTTCCGGCCCGGGGCGATCCGGCGGGCTCCCTTTCCGGGACCGACGGGCTGGCGGAGCGATCCGCCGGCCCTTTTTCGTGCGCCCCCCCGTGGCGCCACGGGCCGGCGGCATCCCCGCCTGTCCGACTCTTTTGATCGGGATTGGCCCAGCGGGGTTTTGACCCGGCCCGGGCCTCTCACTATAGGAGGCGCCGACCTGCCGCAGCGGGCCGCTCCCCTTGGCTCCCGATGGGTTCATCCTTTCCGCGGGGCTTTTCCCAGGGTGGCCCCCTGGCGTTCTTTGCCCGACGCTCCTTTTCCGGGGGCCAGGCCCCTGTCCAGAGGTTACGCTCCGATGTCCAGCCCCCTGATGCCCAAGGCCACCGCCGTGTGGCTGATCGACAAGACCTCCCTCACTTTCGAGCAGGTGGCCGATTTCGTCGGCATGCATCCGCTGGAGGTGCAGGCGATCGCCGATGGCGAGGTGGCGCAGGGCATCGTGGGCTATGACCCGGTCGCCAACGGCCAGCTGACGCGCGAGGAGATCGCGCGCTGCGAGGCTGATTCCAAGGCGCGGCTGAAGCTGCTGGCCAGCCCGATCCCGGTGCCCAAGAAGCGCGGCAAGGGCGCCCGCTACATCCCCGTCTCCAAGCGCACCGACCGGCCGGACGGCATCCTGTGGCTGCTCCGCAACCACCCCGAGCTGACCGACACCCAGATCGAGAAGCTGCTGGCCACCACCAAGGAAACCATCGCCAAGGTGCGCGACCGCACCCATGCGAACTCCGCCAACATCAAGCCGCGCGATCCGGTGATCCTGGGCCTCTGCACCCAGTCGGAGCTGAACGCCGCCGTGGCCGCCGCCGCCGACCGTGCCCCCGGTGCGGCCCCGGCGATGATGCCACTGGCCGATGACGAGGCCGAAGCCGAGGGCAACTACTGAGGCGGAGGCCCGGCCTCCCCTTTCCCGCCGCACTTCCGGAGGCCGGCGCCGCGAAGCGCCGCCTCGCGGCAGGCGGCGCTTGAGTTCCGGCCCGTTCGGGCCGGCGCTCCGCCTGGCGTCGGTCCGTGCCTCCGCCGGCCGGTGGCCCCGGCGCGCGGAAGGCCTCCGGGGCTACGCCGCCCGGCCGTTCGGCCCATCCCTGCCGTCCTGA
>NZ_BDLP01000281.1:0-5924 GCF_001950415.1 Roseomonas sp. TAS13 | reverse complement strand
GCGCCCCTACCTGCTGCTGCTGGCCGCCCTGGCGGCGCTGGCCGCGCCACTGGCGCCGCTCGCGGCCGGCGCCGCCCTGCGGGGCGACTGAGGCGCGGGACCGCGCCGGGCTCCGTGCGATGAGTCCCTTGAATCCCGTCGCCAGCCGGTTCATTCGGAGGAGCAAGGAGAAACCACGGTCATGCCGACCTTCAAGGGCAAGCCGCCCGGCGCCGGCGCCGGCGAGATTTCCCGGCGCACCGCCGCCCTGCGCCCATCGATCGCATTGGAGCCGAAGCAGCGGGACAAGGCGCGCCAGTTGCGCCGCCAGGGTCATGAGCCCGAACAGATCGCCAAGGCGCTGAACGTTCCGCTGGAGGAGGTCGAGAAGGCGCTGGTGCAGATGCGGATGCCCCGTCCCGAGACCACGCGCGGCACGCTGAACGTCACGCTGGACGCGCATCGGCTGGTGATGAAGGAGCGCAAGGGCGACGAGCCCGTCTGGGTCACCATGGACCGGCTGTTGGGCGAGCTGCTGCGCCTGCGGGCGGAGCGGGACCGGCCGAAGCGGCTGAAGGAGAGCCAGGCCGCGCTGCCCCTCTTCACCAGCGAGGCGTGAAAGGGGGCTCCGCGATGCCGCCGGGGTGGAGCGGTGGCGGCCCCGGAGCGACGGCCCCGATTCGACGGCAGGGGTTCCGCCGGGCTGGACTGGCCCTGCTCCTGCTCCTGCCTCCGCTTCTGCCGGGGGGAGCCGGGGCGGCGGAGCCGTTGCGGACGCCCTTCGCTCCCCTGCCGCCCGCGACGGCCCCGGAGACGGGCTGCCCGGCACCCCCGGAGGCCCTGCGCAACATCGAGGGCGTCTCCTTCTACACCGACCCCGCCTTCTCCCGCCCCGATCCCGGGCGCCTGGCCGCCGACGCCGCCGTGCAGAAGCGGCTGGATGTCTGGCAGGACGCGGTGCAGGCCGCCGTGGCCCGCGCCCGGGCCGGGGAGGCGGGGGCGGCCGCCTGCGCCCTGTCCCTGCTCGACGACTGGGCCAAGTCCGGCGCCATGCTGGGGGCCGTGAACCAGCAGGGCGCCTATCACCGCGTCTGGGCCCTGGCCGGGGCCGGGCTCGCCTTCCTGAGGGTCCGCGACGCGGCGGGGCTGGAGCCGGTCTCGGTCGGCCGTGTCGGCCGCTGGATGCGCGAGGTCGCGGATGCCATCCAGCCCCGCTACGACCGTGCCTCGCGGGCGCTGATCAGCGATGTGCGCAACAACCACGCCGCCTGGGCCGGGCTTGCCGTGGCGGTGGCCGGCATCGCCAGCGACAGCCGGGCGCATTTCGACTGGGGCATGGCGCGGCTGCACGCGCAGCTTGCCCAGGTGACGGGGGAGGGGGCGCTGCCGCAGGAGCTCGCGCGCGGTGCCCTGGCGCTGCACTACCATCTCTTCGCGCTGGAGCCGGTCGCGGCACTGGAACGCCTTGCCGCCGCCAACGGCGTGACCCTGCCGCCGGAGGATGAGGCGGCGCTGGAGCGCCTGACCGGCTTCGTCCTCGCCGCGGCGAAGGACCCGTCACGGATCGGGGCGCTGGCGGGCGTGCCGCAATCCGACCCCTGGCTGAAGGGCCGGCCGCCGCTTTCCGAGGCGGCGGGGCTGGAGATCCGCGCCCAGGCACGGCCCGATGCGGCACTGGAGGCCGCGCTCGCGCCGTTCCGCCCCTACCGCATGCGCTGGCTCGGGGGGATGGTGACAGGCCAGTGGATAACAGGCCAGGGGATAGCAATTCCCGATGGCGGAAGCCCGGCCCTGGAAGGGCCTGCCAGGACCCCCAGCCCAGGCTGAGGGAGGTCGCGGCTTCTCCATGGTTCGTGCGGCATGCCGGTGTTGCGGGCAGGACATTCACGGAAACATTTCGCATCCTGCGTATTGAGATTGATAATCTTTCTTAATAAGAGCCCCGACCAGGAATACCCGTCGGAGACAGGAATTGAGTACCGCACCGAAGCACCCATGGGCGCTGAGCCGTACGGGCGCTGCCGCGTTGACGGCGGCTTCCCTGGCGCTAACGCCCCATGCCGCCCTGTCCCAGGATACGACGGTGCAACTGCCCGAGATCCAGGTGCAGGGGCAGCGGCAGACCTCCACTGGCCCGGTGCAGGGCTATGTCGCCACCCAGAGCGCCTCGGCCACCAAGACCGACACGCCGCTGATCGAGACGCCGCAATCCGTCACCGTCGTCACGCGCGACCAGATGGACGACCGCGCCGTGCGCAACGTGGAGGAGGCGCTGGCCTATGTGCCTGGCCTCGCCACCGGCTTCTCCGGCAACGACACGCGCTTCGACAGCTTCCGCCTGCGCGGCTTCGACGCGCGGCCGAGCCAGTTCCTCGACGGGCTGCGCCTGCTGCGGCAGTTCGGCCCGACCTCGATCGAGCAGGACGGGCTGGAGCGGATCGAGGTGATCCGGGGCCCCAACTCGGTGCTCTACGGCCAGACGCCACCGGGCGGCATGATCAACATGATCAGCAAGCGCCCCACCGAGCGCCCCTTCGGCGAGGTGAACCTGCAGGCCGGCTCCTATGACCGCTACCAGGGCAGCTTCGACCTGGGCGGGCCACTGACCCAGGACGGGCAGTTCCTCTACCGGCTGACCGGGCTGGTGCGGCAGAGCGGCACCCAGGTCGATCATGTCAATGACGACCGCTACTTCATCGCCCCGGCCATCACCTGGCGGCCCGGCGCGGACACGACGCTGACCCTGCTCGGGCGCTTCCAGTACGACCAGGGCGGCTCGCCCATCGGCCTGCCGGCCGTGGGCACGCTGCTGCCGAACCGCAACGGGACGATCAAGCCAACTGGTTCGCGGGCGAGCCGGGCTTCAACAACTCCGACATCACCACCACCAGCATCGGCTGGAACCTCGAGCACCGCTTCGACGATGTCTGGAGCGTGCGGCAGAACGCCCGCTACATGCACAACCGCGTGGCCTACGAGACCATGTATGTCAGCGGCCTCTCGGCGGACCAGCGGCGCCTGACGCGCGGCAGCCTGCTGCAGCGGGAAAGCTCCGACACGGTCAACCTCGACAACAGCGTCGAGGCGCGCTTCGACACCGGGGCGCTGCGGCACACGGTCCTCGCGGGCTATGACTTCCGGCAGTACTGGGGCCACTACCAGGCCAGTTTCGGCCAGACCGGCACCGTCCCGTCGCTCGACATCTTCACCCGCAACTACGGCGCGGCGGTTCCCGACCCGCGCCTCGGCACGGGCGCGAAGACCGACCGCAACGACGACTACGGCCAGCACGGCATCTACCTGCAGGACCAGGTCCGGCTCGACCGGCTGCTGATCACCGGCGGGCTGCGGCAGGACTGGTCCACCACCAGCCAGACCTCGCGCCGCAACGGGGTGCGCACGCGCTCCAACGACGATGCGCTGACCGGGCGCATCGCGGTGATGTACCTCTTCGACTTCGGCCTCTCGCCCTATGCGAGCTACACCACCTCCTTCGACCCCGTGATCGGCGCCACCGCGGCCCAGCGCGGCGCCACGCCGTTCAAGCCGACCGAGGGCGAGCAGTACGAGCTCGGCGTGAAGTACCAGCCTCCGGGCCGCAACAGCTTCGTCACCGCGGCGGTTTTCGAGCTGACGCAGACCAACGTCACCACCCGCGACCCGGTCTATACCTCCTCCCAGATCCAGACGGGCGAGGTGCGCTCGCGCGGCGTGGAGCTGGAGGCCGTGGCGAGCCTGGCGGAAGGGCTCGACCTCACCGCCTCCTACACCTACCTCGATGCCGAGATCACCAGGAGCAACACGCTGATCACCGGCACGACGCGCACCACCAAGGGCAACCGCCCGGGGCTGGTGCCGGCGCATACGGCCAATCTCTGGATGAAGTACCGCTTCGACCGGGATTCGAAGCTGGCCGGCCTCGGGCTGGGCGGCGGCGTGCGCTATATCGGCAACCTCTATGGCGAGGATGCCAACCAGTACCTCTCGCCCTCGGTGACGCTGTTCGACGCCTCGGTGAGCTACGACCTCGGCCAGTACCGGCTGTCGGTGAACGCGAGCAATCTCTTCGACAAGGAGTATGTCTCCTCCTGCACCGGCACCTACTACTGCTACTGGGGCAATGGGCGCACCGTGATCGGCAACCTCGCCTATCGCTGGTGAGGACAGCGGGGAGCCGGCGCGTGCCGTTCCTGTTCAGCCGGGGCCGACCCAGTAGGTCCCCTCGAAGGGCACGGCGGCGAAGCGGCGGTTGATCTCCGCCAGCGTCGCCGCCGGGTCGAGATCCGCGAAGAGGTCAGGCCGCAGCCAGCGCGCCATCGCCTCCAGCGCGGCGATGCCGACCGGGCTGCCGAAGACCGGGTTCCACAACCCATAGACGCGCCTGTCCCGCGTGGCGGGCAGGGCCACGAGTTCCGGCGAGGCCATCAGCGCCTCCAGCGAGGCCCGGGCCTCGGCCAGCGTGACGCCCGTGCCGACGCGCAGGCCCTGCTGGTCCTCGTCATGGCGGTTGCCGGTGTTCACGACGATCTCCGGCGAGACGGCGAGGAGCTGCTCCAGGTTGATCTCGCCGCCGCGCGGGCCGGGCAGCATGCCCTCGGACAGGTTCCGCACGCCCACCAGTGAGAGCATCTGCCCCGTGCCGTCATTCCCGGCCACCCAGCAGCAGGGCCGCCGCCCGGCGAAGGCGTTCATGATCACCCCCGGTTTCGGGCCGGCATGGACGGCGACACGCTCGCGGATGCGCGCCAGCCGCTCCTCCTGGAAGCCGATCACCGCCTCGGCCCGTTCCTCGCAGCCCAGGGCGCGGCCCAGCAGCCGGATGCTCGGGATGCCATTGCTGAGCGGGCGCTGGAAGTTGTCGATGAAGACCACCGGGATGCCTGCGGCGGCGAGATGCTCGACATTCTGCCGCGTCTCGGCCGAGCCGAGCTGCCAGGTGCTCAGGACTACCAGATCCGGCCGCAGCGTCAGGGCGCGCTCCACCGAGAAGCCCTGTCCCACCGCGCTGGTGAGTTCCGGGACCCGGTTCATGGCGGGGAAGCGCCGGCGGAAGGCGAGGTCGCTGCCCTGGTCGTGCTGCTTCAGGTCGCCGCCCATGCCGACCAGCAGGGAGACCGGATCGGGCATCAGCACGGACAGGGTCAGGAGCTGGAAGTTCTCGGCCAGCAGGAGCGCCCGTGGCTGGCGCGGCAGCGTCACCTCGCGCCCCGCCAGATCCGTCACCCGGCGCGGCCAGCCACCGTCCTGCGCCCCGGCCTGGGCCTGTGCCGGCGGGGCGAGCCAGGGCAGCAGCGGCAGCAATGGCAGGACGAGGCGCAGGCGGGAGGAAACGAGGGCCAAGGGCGGGGCCTCCTGGAAGACGAGAACCATTCGCAATAGGGGGCGCCCGGCCCACGGCACAAGGCGCCCGCCACCATTCTCCTGGCGCTACTCGCTCCGGCGCGGCCGCTCCATCAGCTGCCCGACCGCCTGGGCCACGTCGAGCCGCCCCGCCAGCACGGCGGCGACGGTGGCGCTGACCGGCATCTCCACCCCCACCGCCGCGGCGCGGGCCAGCAGGGCGGGGGCGGTGGCCGCCCCCTCCGCGACGCCCCGGCTGTCCGCCAGCGCCTCGGCCGGGCTCAGGCCGCGCCCCGGCGCATGGCCCAGCGCGAAGTTCCGGCTGCTCGGCCCGGTGCAGGTCAGCAGCAGGTCCCCCAGCCCCGACAGCCCGGCGGCGGTTTCGGCCCGCCCGCCCAGCGCCACCACGAGGCGGGCGATCTCGGCCAGGGTCCGCGTGACCAGCGCGGCGCGGGCATTCTCGCCCAGCCCGGCGCCCATGGCGGCCCCGGCGGCGATGGCGGCGACGTTCTTGGCGGCGCCGCAGACCTGCACGCCGAGCACGTCCTCGCCCTCGTAGAGCCTGTCTCTTGATCACATCTACGCACAGCTCCACCGTAAGGCGA
>NZ_BDLP01000280.1:0-5926 GCF_001950415.1 Roseomonas sp. TAS13 | reverse complement strand
TCGCCTTACGGTGGAGCTGTGCGTAGATGTGATCAAGAGACAGCGTCGCGGCCCATCCCGGGCCGCGCCTGGCCGGCCTCAGCCGCCTCGCCGACCGCTGAACGCCAGGATCAGCACCACGAACCCGATCGCGCCACACCAGCCGATCTGTGCCACCTCGCGCGCCTGCGGCCCGCTCGCCAGTAGCGCGCCCAGCACGCAGAACCCCGCTCCGGCGGCGAACCACGCTACCCCCGGCGGCAGCGTCCGCCGCATCCTGTCCAGCATCCCGGTTCTCCCGATCCGCGCGCCCCGAGCGTCGCACCGGCCAGTATGCTATCGGACCCCGAGGGAAGTCCCGTGCCTCGCCGCCTCGGGGCCGCCCCCCGCCAGACGGCGGGAGGCGGCCCGCCTGTGATCACCCGGCAGGGCGCGTGTAGTCGAAGCCTGGCCGCCCGTTGCTCATCATCGCTGGCGTGCAGTGCGCGTTCGGATTGTTCGCGCTCCGCCAGGGCTTCACCTTATCAGCTTCCAACCATCCGGGCTGCCCGTTCATGTGCAGGACCTGGATGAAGTTGCCTTCCTGCCTTCTCGGTGTCGCCACAATCACCGTCTCGGACGCGACGCCGATCTGTTTCGCGGTCGGCGATGGCTGATCCCGGATTGGCGGCAGATTCTCGAACACCAGCATCTGCTCGTTGGTCAGGTTGAGCATCATGCAGGAATAGCCCTGGATATGGCCGGTCACATGCAGGGAGCGTGGCCCCTGTTGTGCCGACGCCACGGCGCATAATCCAAGAAGGGCTGCTCCGATCAGCGGAGCGAGTGCAAACTTCATGTCTCAAACTCCTCAGATGCCGATCAGGACTGACTGATAGGCGGCATCGCCCATCTTGGCCGCCACCGAAGCGCGCCATTGCCCGACGGTCGTCGTGGAGGTGATGCCGTTGCTCGAAAGTTGTGAAGCGCTGTAGCTGCTTAGCACGTTGCTCATGAGATCGGAGCTGTCGGCCTGTGCAAGCTTCACCGTATACGCCGTTCCGAAATTGTACCCGCCCCGCACGTCCAGCACCGTGGGATTGCTGATCCCGGCCGCCTGCAGCTTTTCGGCATAGGAACGGAGAAGGGCCGCCGCCGAGATCGCTTGGTTCGCCGGGTCCATCGAACCGTCCACTCCGCGCTCGACCGTACCGGCCAGGCTCGCGTTGTAGCTCACCGCCTGTGTCAGGCCGCTCTCGAACGTGCTGTCCAGCATCTGGAACGCTCCCCGGATGCTGCTCCCCGAACTGGCCGACACGTTCTGGCAACCGCTCTCCACGAGGCATGTCGCCGCCAATGCCGAGGGGTTCACCCCCAGCGACGTCGCCGCCTCGCTCGCCGCCGTCCCCCAGGAGCGCGACGTCATCACGTCCAGCGCCGTGCTGCTGCCCGCCGCCGTCGCATCGCCACTCCCCGATCCCCCGTCGCTCGATCCGCTCCCCGTCGTCGACGCTGTCCCCTGGCTTGGCGTGATGCTGAACGAACCCAGCCCGATCTCCAGCACCCGTGGAATCACCTGCTCCGGCACCCCGTTCATCGTCACGGTGCCCGATTGCGCCAGCGCCACCCCCGCCGGCCCGGTGATCACCAAGGCCACCCCCAGCATCATCCCGGGGCTGTCCAGGCCCCCTCCGCCTCGATATCGCTTCATCGCCGTCGCCTCCTTCGCGACGGCGACCATCCTTCCAGACCCCCGTGCGAATGACGGTCCGTCCGGTCGCGACGATGGTTTCCCTCAGCGCGTCGGCGCCGCCGGCCGGGCTGGCGTGGGCGGCAGCCCACGCGTCAGGTGCCCCTCCATCCTGCACCACATCTCCCCGTTCTGCGCCGTCACCATCCGCTCCTGGCACCGCTGCACCGTGACCCCAAGCGCCGCAGAGTCCTGCCAGAACGAGATCAGGTAGCCCGCCAGGAACACCCCCACGAACGCCAGCGCCCCGCGCGTGTAGAACCCCGCCCGACGCCGCCGGTCGTAGGCCACCTCCTTGATGACCAGGCTCCCCCGCAGGGAATCCACGATCCCCGGCGCGACCTCCTGGACCATCCGCTCGATGACCCGCTTCCGCTCCACGTCGTTGGCCACCGCCGCGGCCTGTGCCTGCGCCGTCGTCGCGTTGGCCAGCCGGGTCGCCTCCCGCAGGCGTTCGAGTTCCTCCCGGCTCTGCACCTGCGCGGCCGCCACCACGCCACGCAGATCCTCTCCCATCCCCACGGCCATGCTGGCGAACGCCCGCTGCGTCCCCGCCATGGCAGCCACGAAGGCCGCCTCCGGGTGCCCGGGAATCACGTCGAGCGCATCGAGCGCTCGCATGAGCTCGCGTTGCGCGTCCTCCAGGTCCTCCCGCGCCCGTTGGCCGCGCTCGACCAGCCCCGAGACCGTCGATGTCTGCATCCCGTCCATCACTCGGCCGCCTCCGCGGGCGCCGGCGTCGCCACGGGAAGCCTCGGCAGCCAATCCGGATTGATCTCGCCGAAGAACGCCGGCATCGCCTTCTGCCACCAGGTCGCCACCCGCGAGCGGTCGAAGATCGAGGTCGGCGGGAACCCGGCCACCTGCTTCCCGTTCGCCGCGTCCGAGAAGCTCAGCCCCCGATCCGTCACCTGCGCCATGCAGCTGAGCGCCGGCATCATCACGACCTCGGCACCCTTCTTCATGGCGGCCTTGAAGGTCTCGTGCTCGTAGATCTTGCCGAAAGCGAACTCGGCGTTCCGGCCGGACTTCAGCAGCCCCCGGTTCAGCACCAGCAGCGTCGCCTCGGGGCTGAACATTCCCTCGCCGGCACAGTTGTTCAGGTAGTCCAGGTCCGCGAACTCGGACCCGAGCAGGTGGACCGCCACCGGCCGGATGCCTGCCGCCTCCAGCTGCTCGACCAGTTGCGTCTCCTCCGCCAGCTGCGTCAGCGCCGTCTCACCGCCGCCGACGTCCAGGATCGCGTCGTAACGCTGCTCGATCTGCTCCATCATCCGGCCCTCGATCCAGGCCATCGTGTCCTCGGCACCGCCCTGCGGGGCCGACACGGCCTCCCCGTCGAACCGGTTGAGCGTGTGCGTGCTGTTCGCCTGGTCGGCGTTCCACAACCGCAGGTCCGCCCCTCGTTCCTTGAAATACTGGCCGACCGCATTGAGAAAGGTGGTCTTGCCCACCCGCTGCCGGCCGATCGCGATCAGCAGCACGGGCTTGCGCCCGTCCTGCGGGGTCTGGTTCCGGGTTTTGCTCATCCTACTGGCTCCTGCCGATCCTGAGCGCCCGGTCCGAATGCCGGAGCCGTGCCCTCAACTTGTCCATCTTCGCCTGCACCTCGGGCGGAAGGTCCGCGTCCGCCGGCGCCGGCGTGGATGAGGTGCCACCGTCCGACGCGAACGGCGGATGCGATTTTGGCGGGATGGGGGGATCGGGTCGCCGCTCGACCCCCGGGGGCGGTTGGGTGGTCTTCGGCGAGCGGTTTGCCTTCCGACCTTTTGCTTTGAGCGGCCTGTCTGCGGCACGGCGGTCAGCCTCTAGGCATACACGGCCCCACAATTGGATCAGGGATGGCACGCTGAGCTTCTGGCCATGCTTGCCGACGACGCCGGCCGCATGAAGCTTCTCCTGGATGGTCTCCCATCCAGGCCGGTCCTGGCGGAGCACCTGGGCGAACTCGACATGCCGATCCAGCAGCCATTTGAAGGCTTCCGAGTGCCCTGGGGGCGGCTTCTCTCGGGATGCTCGTCGGATGGCTTTAAGCGTTGGGTCCTTCATTAGACAGACCGCCCCAAGAGACTGAGGCGTGACCGCACCGCGGCCGAAGCCTGCATGCCTCGCTCACGTCCGGTGCGTGTGGCCCTCACGTCAGCTTCACGTCCAGCTTCGATGGAACTCATTTCGGCGTTACGCCGGGACCATGTGGCGCTCACGCGGCGTGAAGGTGCCGCCAATGTCCGGTTAACGTGGAAAGTCAGAGTCCATACACCAATGCACCGATGGTGCGCGGGCCTGCGGCCCAATCCTCGCTCCGACACGTCGATACCTCCATTCGCAAGCCTCCCTGGCAGTCTCCCTCCCCACCAGAAGGAGGTCCGCCATGGACGAGCCACCCAACACCAATCCCTTGCGAACGGCCGGATCGGCGGAAGTCCTCCGCCGCCTCGATCACCAGGACACCGTCCTGCGCCTCCTCGGCGAGCAGCTGGCGGCCATCATCAAGCTGCTCACGCCGGCTCCCCAGGAGGGGCCCACCACCACCGAGATGCTCCAAGCCATCGTCGCCCTGCTCGGCGAGCACACGCCCCTGCTGCGCGATCTCGAGGGCCACGCCCTCAACCTCACGCGGGAGCTGCCCCGCCTGGTCGCCCACGAGGTCGTCCTGGCCCAGCGCTTCGGGGAGCGCCAGCCATGATGACCTTCCGCAAGCTCGCCGCCGCCAGCTCCGGCAAGCTGCTCCGCGCCTACTTCACCGAGAGCGCCCCCGAGCCGGCCTTCGATCCGGCGGTCACACCAGGGAAGCATCTCGATCCCGGCGGGCGGCTGACCGCCTACTACACCCGCCGCGACAGCCGGGCCTCCTGGCGGCCGGACATGCCCATGGCCATCGCCGAGGCCCTCGGCATCGACGTCTCCCGCATGCCGAAGGACGAGGCGCTCGACCGCCTGTTCGAGGCCAGGCGGGCCGATACCGGCGAGGCCTGGTCGGGCCAGAAACGCGAGATCAGCGCCCTCGACCTGACCCTCGCCCCGCACAAGTCGGTTTCCCTGGCCGCCGAGTTCGCCGCCACGCCGGCCGAGCGCGCCGCGATCTGGCACGCCATCGACCGTGCCAACGACGCCACCATGCGCTACGTCGCCGCCGAGCTGGGCTGGGCCCGCAAGGGACAGGGCGGCGCGCTGGGCGCCGACCCCGGGGCGGTCGGCTGGGTCAGCTTCCGCCACCACACCGCCCGGCCGACCGTCTCGGTCCGCGACGGCAAGGAGGGGGCCACCTACCTCGCCACGGTTGCCACCATGGACGGCGACCCCCACGCCCATATCCACAACGCCCTGTTCAACGCCGTCGTCACCGAGGACGGGCGGGTCGGCTCCCTCGACACCAAGGCGCTGACCGGGACCCGCCTGCACGAGTTCGGCGCCTACTTCCAGGCCCGGCTGGCGGACCACCTGCGGGAGCTGGGGGCGCGGGTGTCCTACGACCGCCAGCAGCAGGCGGTGGTGCTCGACGCCATCCCGCAGGCGGCCTCCGACCTGTTCTCCAAGGGCCGCCGGCAGGTCGAGCGGTCCGCCAAGGCCTACGCCACGAGCCAGGGCCTCGACTGGGACACCCTCTCCGCCGAGGGCAAGTTCAAGATTCTCGCCGTCACCGGCCTCGCCACCCGCCTGGAAAAGAACGGCCCCAAGGGCGACCGGGAGATCTGGCTGGCCCAGGCCGAGGCCATCGGCTGGAAGCACACCACCGTCATGGACGAGGTGGCCCACCCGAAGCTGTCGGACGCCGAGCGGTTCGACGCCGCCTACCGCTTCGCGGCCCGGCACCTCGCCACCGAGTTCCGCACCGCGGCGGTGATCGACCACGACAAGCTGCGCCTCTACGCCGCCCGGGGCCTGATCGGCACCGGCATCGCCGGCGGCACCGGGGACATCGACCGGGTGGTGGCGCTGATCGAGCGGCGCGGCATCACCCTGCGCGGCGAACAGGTCGCCCTCGTCGTCGGCCTCTCGGGCGACAAGGTGCGGGTGACCAACACCGCCCAGCTGCGGCTGGAGGAGGCGCTGCAGGCCGAGGCCCACCGGGCGGCGCGCGACCGCTCCGGCGCCCTGCCGGCCCGCGCCATCACCGCGGCGATCGACGCCGTCATCGGCGCCGGGCAGCTCGACCTCACCCGCGAGCCCGCCCATGCCGCCGCCCAGCGCGCGGCGATCTACGCCCTGGGCCAGGGC
>NZ_BDLP01000279.1:0-5985 GCF_001950415.1 Roseomonas sp. TAS13 | reverse complement strand
GCCACACGCTCCCGCACCGTGCAGGCGAGCAGCACGCCCGCATCCCGCCGCCCGGCGAGAAGCGGCAGGTCGGTGCGGGCGGAAAGCTCCTCCACGCTGCCCTCGGCGAGCACGCGCCCCGCCTCCATCAGCACCAGCCGGTCCGCCAGCCGATCCACCTCCTCCATCGCATGGGTGACGTAGAGGAGCGGGATGCTGAGCCGGTCGCGCAGCCGCGTCAGGAAAGGCAGGACCTCCGCCTTGCGCGCGGCATCCAGCGCGGCCAGGGGCTCGTCCATCAGCAGCAGGCGGGGGCGCGACAGCAGGGCACGGCCCAGGGCGACACGCTGCCTCTCGCCGCCGGACAGCGCGGCGGGGCGGCGGCGCAGCAGATGGCCGATGCCGAGCAGCGCCACCACCTCCTCGAAACCGGGTCCGTCCACGCCGCGCGGTGCCCGGCGCAGCCCGTAGCGCAGGTTGGTGTCCACCGAAAGATGCGGGAAGAGCCGCGAATCCTGGAAGACCACGCCGCAGCGCCGCTGTTCCGGCGGCAGCATGCGCCGCGCCGCGCTGTCGAACAGCACCATGCCATCCAGCGCGATCCGCCCTTCCCGCGGGCGCAGCAGCCCGGCCACCGCGGCGAGCAGGGTGGACTTGCCGCAGCCCGAGGGGCCGAAGACCGCCGTGACGCCCGGTGTCGGCGAAGCGAAGGCCGCATCGATGGCAAAGCCCGGCATGTCCGGGGCGGGGGCGGGAAAGCGGTGGCGCAGGCGGACTTCCAGCATCAGCCGCGCCGCCTCGGCGCGCCGGGTGGCGCGGCCCGGCCGGACGGGCGCGGCATCAGCGCGGCGCCCGGCCGAGCATGACCTGCATCCGCCGCCCGGCGAATTCCGCCAGCAGCAGCCCCAGCACGGCCAGCACGAAGGAGACCGCCGCCAGCTTGGCCGCCGTCGCCTCGCCGCCCGGGGTCTGGGTGGCCGCGTAGATCGCCAACGGCAGGGTCTGGGTCTGGCCGGGGATGTTGGAGGCAAAGGTGATCACCGCGCCGAACTCGCCCAGCCCGGCGGCGAAGGCGGTGATGGCGCCGGACAGGATGCCGGGCGAGATCAGCGGCAGGGTCAGCGTCACGAAGCGGTCCAGCGGCCCGGCGCCGAGCGTGCGCGCCGCCGCCTCCAGCCCCGGATCGACGGAATCCAGGCTGAGGCGCACCGCGCGCACGATCAGCGGAAAGGACATGGTGGCGGTGGCGAGCGAGGCGCCGGCGGTGGTGAAGACCAGCCGGATGCCGAACCAGTCGTTCAGCAGCGCCCCGACCGGCCCGCGGATGCCGAAGGTGACCAGCAGCAGCCAGCCCACCACCACGGGCGGCATCACCAGTGGCAGGTGGACGAAGGCGTCGAGCAGGGCACGCCCCGGAAAGCGGTGCCGGGCCAGCAGCCAGGCGGCCAGTACCGCCGGGGGCAGGCCGAACACCACCGAGCGCAGCGCCACCTCCAGGCTGAGGCGCACGGCCTGCCATTCCTCGGGCGTCAGCCAGCCTGCCGGGTTGCCGGGCCAGGTCATGCGGAGCGGGTCAGGCCCCAGCGGGGCGGGACATGGCCATCGGGCGGGATCGGGCGGGCCAGGGGCGGTCGGGGTCCAGTGGGCAGGGACCGATCATGCCCTATGGCTGGCGCAGGGCGAAGCCGAAGCGCTGGTAGACCGGCGCCGAGTCGGGGCCCGTGATGAAGGCCAGGAAATCGCGCGCCTGGGCATTCCCCTCGGCCCGTTTCGCCAGGGCGAAGGGATAGGTGATCGGCGGGTGGCTTTCCGCCGGGAAGGTGGCCACGACCCGCACCCCCTTCGAGATCGCGGCATCGGTGGAATAGACGATGCCGAGCGGCGCCTCGCCCCGTTCCACCAGCAGCAGGGCAGAGCGCACATTGTCCGCCCGCGCCAGGCGCGGCGAGAGCTTGTCCCACTGTCCCATCCAGCCCAGCGCCGCCTGGGCATACTTGCCCACCGGCACGTTGGAGGGATCGCCCGTCGCGATCCGCCCATCGGCCCCGAGCAGCGCCGAAAGGTCCGTGTCCCGGGTCAGCACCAGCTTCGGCGCCGGCTTGTCGGCGGGGGCGATCAGCACCAGGGCATTGGCCAGCGGGCTGACCCGCGTGCCGTCCACGATCAGCCCGCGCTGCTGGACATAGTCCATCCAGGGCTCGTCGGCGGAAGCGAAGATGTCGGCGGGCGCCCCCTGCTCCATCTGGCGCGCCAGGGCCGAGGAGGCCGCGAAGGAGAAGCGCGGCGCCGGATGGCCCTTGGCCTTCCAGGCCTCGCCCAGCGCGCGCATGGCATCGGTCAGGCTGGCGGCGGCAAAGACCGTGGGCCCCCCGGCCTCCTGCGCTCTCGCGCCGGACAGGCCCACCAGCGGTGCCGCGAGGCACAGGGCGAGGGCCGAGGCGAAAAGCCGACGACGCATGGGGGGTCTCCGCTTCGCTATTCCTCGTTGGATATATCGGTGGGCTTCCCAGGCCGCAACCATCCCTTCGCCGAGGCTATATGCCGCGGATATATACGGTGTGCCGGGATAATGCCGGTTCGCCCTGGCGGTCGCCCCCGGGGAACAGAGCAACGGCAAAGGCGAGGCACCGGAACCCGCGCAGCCTGGGGCCTGGGAGGCTGCGTGCCTTCCTGGTGGGAGGGCGGCGAGGGGGTGCCCGCGGCGACGGGCCGAAGGGCGCCCCGTGGAATCCTCTTGCTTCCCCTGTCTCGCGGCACTACATCCCTGCCGAGACAATCCGCCGTTTTCAGGGGGGTGGCCTTCACGGGCCGCCTTTTTTTATTGCCGAAGCCCGACGCCGACGACCGCGAGAGTAACGACACCGCCAGCGACACCGCCCCGGGCACGCCCGATCTGACCGGCGGCCTGGAGGCGCGGCTGGCGCGTGTGGTGGAGCCTGCACTGGCCGGCATGGGCTATGAGCTGGTGCGCGTGCAGGTCAGCGGGACGCGGACGCCCACGGTGCAGATCATGGCCGACCGTGCCGATGGCGCGCTGATCGGCGTGGAGGACTGCGAGGCGATCAGCCACGCCGTCGGCGCCGTGCTGGATGTCGAGGACCCGTTCAGCGGCGAATGGAACCTGGAGGTTTCTTCCGCCGGCATCGACCGGCCGCTGACGCGCACCAAGGACTGGCTCCGCTTCGCCGGGCATGTCGCCACGGTGGAGCTGCTGGTGCCGCAGGACGGGCGCCGGCGCTGGAAGGGCCGCATCCTGGCGGCGGACGAGAATGAGGTGAGGCTCCGGCTGGACGAAGGCGGCGAGGCGGTGATCCCCCGCGACACCATCCGCCGCGCCAAGCTGGTGCTGACCGACGAGTTGATCGCCGCCACGGCGACGGAAACGGCGGGCGAGCCCGGGGACGCCGAAGAGGCGGACGAGCAGCCGCGCCGCAAGCCGCACGCGAAGAGGAACTGACGCCAATGGCTCTGGACGCCTCCGTCCTTCGCCCCGAACTGCTGCAGGTGGCCGACGCCGTCGCGCGCGAGAAGATGATCGAGCGCGACGAGGTGCTGGAGGCCATGGAGCAGGCCATCCAGAAGGCCGGCCGCGCCAAGTACGGCGCCGAGAAGGACATCCGCGCCACCATCGACCGCCGCTCCGGCGAGGTGAAGCTCTCCCGCTGGACCGAGGTGGTGGACGCCGACACGGTCGAGAACGAGGAGACGCAGATCCCGCTGCGGATCGCGCTGAAGTTCCAGCCGGAGATCGAGGCCGGGCAGTTCATCGTCGATCCGCTGCCACCGATCGATTTCGGCCGCATCGCCGCGCAGACCGCCAAGCAGGTGATCGTGCAGCGGGTGCGCGAGGTCGAGCGCAAGAAGCAGTTCGACGAGTACAAGGACCGCGTCGGCGAGATCATCAACGGCGTCGTCAAGCGCACCGAGTACGGTAACCTGATGGTCGATCTCGGCCGGGCGGAGGCGCTGCTGCGCCGCGACGAGACCATCCCGCGCGAGGCCTTCCGCAACGGCGACCGGGTGCGCGCCTATATCTATGACGTGCGCGAGGAGACGCGGGGCCCGCAGATCTTCCTCTCCCGCACCCATCCCGGCTTCCTGGCCAAGCTGTTTGCCCAGGAGGTGCCGGAGATCTACGACGGCATCATCGAGATCAAGGCCGTGGCCCGCGACCCGGGCTCGCGCGCCAAGATGGCGGTGATCTCGCGCGACAGCTCCATCGACCCGGTCGGTGCCTGCGTCGGCATGCGCGGATCGCGCGTGCAGGCCGTGGTGGCGGAGCTGCAGGGCGAGCGCATCGACATCATCCCCTGGTCCGGCGACCCGGCGACCTTCCTGGTGAACGCCCTGGCCCCGGCCGAGGTGACCAAGGTGGTGCTGGACGACGAGGGGCGCCGGGTTGAAGTCGTGGTGCCGGATGACCAGCTTTCGCTGGCCATCGGGCGCCGCGGCCAGAACGTGCGCCTCGCCTCCCAGCTGACCCGCTTCGACATCGACATCCAGACGGAGACCGAGGAGAGCGAGCGCCGGCAGGAGGAGTTCCGCAAGCGCACCAGCCTCTTCGTGGACGGCCTGGATGTGGACGACGTGATCGCCGGCCTGCTGGTCACCGAGGGCTTCACCACGATCGAGGAGGTCGTGGACGCCCCGGACGAGGAACTGGCCGAGATCGAGGGCTTCGACGAGACCGTGGCCCAGGAGCTGAAGCGCCGCGGTCATGCCTGGCTGGAGAGCCGCGACCAGGAGCTGGACGAGAAGCGCCGCGCGCTGGGCGTCGAGGACGTCGTGGCCGAGGTCGGCGGCTTCAGCCCGGCGACCCTGGTGACGCTCGGCGAGAAGGGCATCAAGACGCTCGACGACCTGGGCGACCTGGCCTCCGACGAGTTGGTCGAGATCCTGGGCGAGGACAGCATCGACGAGGAGACGGCGAACGCCATCATCATGGCGGCGCGCCAGCACTGGTTCGAGGGCGAGGAAGGGGCGGCCGAGGCCGCCGGCCACGCCGATACCGGAAATTCCGGTGAGGAGACAGACAACGCCACCCGTACCGAACCATGATGACACACGCGATGTCATAACGGGCCGGCCCGACGCCGAGGGTGCCATGCAGGCGCCCTCCGGCGATCCGTCTGGCTCGCCGGCGGAGATGGGGCAACCCGATCCCGAGGAGAAGGGCCCGCTGCGCCGCTGTGTCGTGACGCGCGAGAGCTTCCCGAAGGAAAGCATGATCCGGTTTGTCATCGGTCCAGGTCGGGAACTCGTTCCTGACCTGGCCGAACGGCTGCCTGGGCGGGGAATGTGGTTGAGCGCGCGGGCCGATGTGCTAGAAGCCGCGCTCAAGCGTGCAGCCTTTGCCAGGGCGGCCCGTGGGCCGGTCAACCCTCCCCCCGACCTGAATGCACGGATCGAGGCTGGCCTGAGGCAGCGCCTGCGGGACCTCCTGGGCTTCGCGCGGCGCGCAGGGCAGGCGGTAAGCGGCTTCCAGCAGGCGCGCGAATGGCTGCAGGCTGGGCGGGCCGGCCTGGTGGCACAGGCTTCCGATGGCAGCGCGGCGGAGCGCTCGCGGCTGGTCGGGGCCAGGGATATCCCGGTGGTCGCCGTCCTGACGGCGGCGGAGCTGGGGGGAATTTTCGGACGCGACCACGCGGTGCACGTGGCGGTCGCAAAGGGCCGGCTGGCCCAGGAGATCGCGCGAGAGGCGGCCCGTCTGGGCGGCTTCATCAGCGCCGTGGAGAGTGTGCGTGGCTGAAAAGAATACGACGGGTACAGATAGCGGGCCGATGAGCGACGGGAACGAACAGGATGCGGCCAAGGGTCGGCTGAGCCTGAGGCCCGGCGGTCGGATGGAGCTCGGCAAGACGGAGGCGGCGGGCAGCGTGCGCCAGTCCTTCAGCCATGGCCGCTCCAAGACCGTGCAGGTCGAGGTGGTGAAGAAGCGGACCCCGGCCCCCGCGCCGGTTGCCGCGACGGGCCCGGCCCGATCCGGCGCCGCGCCGGGCGGCCGCC
>NZ_BDLP01000278.1:0-6010 GCF_001950415.1 Roseomonas sp. TAS13 | reverse complement strand
CTCTATGCTGACGTCGAGACTTGTGATCAAGAGACAGGGCGAGAGGCGGAGCCTCTCCCCCGGGACAGCGCAACGCGGCCAGGGAAGGCCACCGCCCGGATCAGGTCCGCACGCGATAGGGCACCACGCCGCGTTCCAGGCTGCCGACATCGATCGACTGGCTGGCGGGCGGCACGGCGCGATGGCGGCAGTCGGTGCGTTCGCAGGCGCGGCAGCCGGGGCCGATCGGGTCGTGGAAGCCCGGGTCGCGCAGGTCGAGGCCGGTGGCGTAGACGGTGCGCCCGGCATAGTCGATCTCGCAGCCGATCACGACGGCGACGTTGCGCGGGCGGCTGAGATAGGCGCCGCCGCCGCGCCCCACCGTGCGGGCGATGCTGAGATAGGCGACGCCGTCCGGTGTCCGCGCCACCTGCACCAGCACGCGGCCGGGCTGGGTGAAGGCGCGGTACACGTTCCAGAGCGGGCAGGGGCCGCCGAAGCGGGCGAAGCGGAAGCGCGTGGCGCTGCTGCGCTTGAGCACGTTGCCGGCGATATCCGTCTTCACCAGGAAGAAGGGGATGCCGGGGCGGCCCGGGCGCTGGAGGGTGCTGAGCCGGTGGCAGACCTGCTCGAAACTGGCGCCGAAGCGGGCCTGCAACTGCTCGATGTCGTAGCGCAGCAGCTCGGCCTCGCGCAGGAAGGGTTCGTAGGGCATCAGCAGCGCCCCGGCGAAGTAGTTCGCGAGGCCGATCCGCGCCAGGGCGCGCGCCCCGGCGCTGGCCAGGCCGGCGGCGCGGATCTCGGCCAGGACCAGCGCGCGCTGGTCCAGCAGGGCGACCACATGCGCCATCCAGAAGAGCCGGCTGGCGGGCGCGGCCTCCTTGGCGAGGAGAAGCTGCCCCTCCCGTCTTTGCAGGCGCCAGACCGTGCCCTGGGCCAGCAGGCCGGGCGTCTCGGCGATGGCGATGCCGTGCCGGTCGCGCAGGTGGCGGGCCAGATGATCCTGGGTGATGACGCCATCGGGGCTCAGCCGTTCCGCCAGTGCCTCGGCGGCGCGGTCCAGACGGTCGAAATGGTTGTTGCGCGACTGCACCCATTCCCCGACGTCGTCATAGGGGAAATGCGGCACGGCGGCGAAATCCTCGCCCGATCCCCCATTGGCGGCGATACGGTCGTGCAGTTCCTGGTGCTGTTCGCTCAGCGCCCGATAGGCGCGGTAGAGGGTGAGGAAGCGGTCCGCCACCTCCGGCGCCGCGCGCACCGCCGCCCGCGCTTCCTCCATGGACACGGTGCCCTTGCCGAAGAGCGCGTCGCCGCAGGCCTCGCGCAGGTTGTCGGCCAGCCGCTGGTCGCGCTCCTCTCCGAACAGCCCTTCCGGCACGCCCAGGCGTTCCGCCGCGCGGCGGCGCAGCCGGGCGGTGAGGGGGCGCAGATCCGCCTCCATCTGGCTGAGATAGCTGGGCGAGATGCCGAGCCGTTCCGCCAGCGCCGCCTGGCTCAGCCCGCGCGAGAGGCGGAGCCGCCGCAGCCGGTCGCCGGCGAAGACCTTGCTGTCATGGCGCTGCGGGGTCTTCACAAACTTCACAAACCATCCGCCGGGAATGGCACGATTATGCCGAAAGCCAGGCTGACCTCCCAGGGCTGTCGTGACAAACTTCGCAAAATACCAGGGAGCGAGGGTCAGCCCATGCAGATCCATGACGTGCGCGTGCACCCCGAGGCCAACCGGCTGAAGCGGGAGGAGCAACTGGCCTGGAAGATCGCCGAGGTGGCGGCCGACCCGGTGGCGGTCGAGGCGGAGGTCTCGGAGATGATCGTCAACCGGATCATCGACAACGCCTCCGTCGCCATCGCCGCGATCAACCGGCACCCGGTCACCACGGCCCGCACCGAGGCACTGGCGCATCCCCGCGCGGGCGGCGCCACCGTCTTCGGGCTGGGGCCGGATGTGCGGGTCCATGCGGAATGGGCGGCCTGGGCGAACGGCACGGCGGTGCGGGAGCTGGACTACCACGACACCTTCCTGGCGGCGGAATATTCCCACCCCGGCGACAATATCCCGCCGATCCTGGCCGTGGCGCAGCAATGCGGCGCGGATGGCCGTGCGCTGATCCGCAGCCTCGCCACGGGCTACGAGATCCAGGTCGATCTCGTGAAGGCGATCTGCCTGCACAAGCACAAGATCGACCATGTGGCGCATCTCGGCCCCTCGGTGGCGGCGGGCATCGGCACGCTGCTGGGGCTGGACACGGCCACCATCTACCAGGCGGTGCAGCAGGCGCTGCACGTGACCACGGCCACGCGCCAGAGCCGCAAGGGCGAGATCAGCTCCTGGAAGGCCTTCGCCCCCTCCCATGCCGGCAAGCTGGCGGTGGAGGCGGTGGACCGCGCCATGCTGGGCGAGGGCGCGCCGAGCCCGATCTACGAGGGCGAGGACAGCGTGATCGCCTGGATGCTGGACGGCAAGGACGCGCATTACCGCGTGCCGCTGCCGGGCAGGGGCGAGGCGAAGCGCGCCATCCTCGACACCTACACCAAGGAGCATTCGGCGGAATACCAGAGCCAGGCGCTGATCGACCTCGCCTTCCGCATGGGCAGGCAGGTCAAGGACTGGGACGATGTGGACGACATCCTGATCGAGACCAGCCACCACACGCACTACGTCATCGGCACCGGCGCCAACGACCCGCAGAAGATGGACCCGGAGGCGTCGCGCGAGACGCTGGACCATTCCATCATGTACATCGTCGCCGTCGCCCTGCAGGACGGCGAATGGCACCATGTGCGATCCTATGCCCCGGAGCGGGCGAGGCGGCCCGACACGGTGCGGCTCTGGCACAGGATCCGCACGGTGGAGGACCCGAAATGGACCGAGCGCTACCACGCGCATGATCCGGCGGTGAAGGCCTTCGGCGGCCGCATCACCATCCGCATGAAGGATGGCAGCGAGATCAGCGACGAGCTGGCCGTGGCCAATGCGCACAGCCTGGGCGCCACCCCCTGGAAGCGGCCGGACTACATCCGCAAGTTCCGCACGCTGACCGAGGGCATCCTCGACAATGCGGAGGCGGAGCGTTTCCTTGCGCTGGTGCAGCGCCTGCCGGAGCTGCGGGCGGAGGAGCTCGCCGGGCTGACCGTCTCCCTGCCGCAAGGGAAGCTGGCGCGCAACGAGCACCGCGGCATCTTCGGCTGGCCCGGCGGGAATGGATAAGGGAGGAGAAGCCATGAGCGAAACCGTCACCCCGAAGCCCAAGAAATCCGTTGCCCTGTCCGGCGTCGTCGCCGGCAACACCGCGCTCTGCACCGTGGGGCGCAGCGGCAACGACCTGCACTACCGCGGCTACGACATCCTGGAGATCGCGGCGCAGTGCGAGTTCGAGGAGATCGCCTATCTCCTCGTCCACGGTTCCCTGCCCACCGAGGCGGAGCTGCGCGGCTACAAGGCCAAGCTGCGCTCCTGGCGCGGCATTCCCGCCGCGGTGAAGCAGGTGCTGGAGGCGCTGCCCGCCGCATCGCATCCGATGGACGTGATGCGCAGCGGCGTCTCGGCGCTGGGCTGCGCCCTGCCGGAACAGGAGGACCACAACCCGAGCGGCGCGCGCGACATCGCCGACCGGCTGATGGCCTCGCTCGGCTCGATGCTGCTCTACTGGCATCACTTCTCGCAGAACGGCCGGCGCATCGAGGTCGAGACGGACGACGACAGCATCGGCGGCCATTTCCTGCACCTGCTGCATGGGCGCGAGCCCTCGGCGAAATGGGTGCGGGCGATGCACACCTCGCTGAACCTCTATGCCGAGCACGAGTTCAACGCCTCCACCTTCACCTGCCGGGTGATCGCGGGCACGGGTTCCGACCTCTATTCCGCCATCGCCGGCGGCATCGGCGCGCTGCGCGGGCCCAAGCATGGCGGCGCGAACGAGTTCGCCTTCGCCGTGCAGAAGCGCTACGCCGACCCGGACGAGGCCGAGGCCGATATCCGCCGCCGCGTCGCGGAGAAGGAGGTGGTGATCGGCTTCGGCCATCCCGTCTACACCGTCTCCGACCCGCGCAACGCGGTGATCAAGCAGGTGGCGGAGGACCTGTCGCGGCAGGTCGGCTCCATGAAGATGTTCCGGATCGCGGAGCGCATCGAGGCGGTGATGGCGGACACCAAGCGGATGTTCGCCAACCTCGACTGGTACTCGGCCGTCTCCTACCACATGATGGGCGTGCCGACGGCGATGTTCACGCCGCTCTTCGTCATCGCCCGCACCGCCGGCTGGTCCGCCCATGTGCTGGAGCAGCGGGCGGACAACAAGATCATCCGTCCCAATGCCAACTACACCGGCCCGGAGGACCGCCCCTTCGTGCCGCTGAAGGAGCGGGAGAGCCTGTCTTGACCTACCTCGTCGCCAGCGACCTTCCCGCCCGTCCGGCCGGGGAGCGGTTCCGCGCGCTGCTGGACAGCCCCGGCATCCTGCAGCTTCCCGGCGCGCATAACGGCCAGGCGGCCCTGCAGGCGAGGGCGGCGGGCTTCGAGGGGCTGTACCTGTCCGGCGCCGCCATGACCGCCTCGATGGGCCTGCCGGATCTCGGCATCATCACGGTGGACGAGGTCTGCTTCTTCATCCGCCAGATCGCCCGCGCCTCCGGCCTGCCGCTGCTGGTGGATGGCGACACGGGCTATGGGGAGGCGCTGAACGTCATGCACATGGTCCGCGCCTTCGAGGAGGCGGGGGCCGGGGCGGTGCATATCGAGGACCAGCTCCTGCCCAAGAAATGCGGGCACCTGAACGACAAGAAGCTGGCCGACGCGCATGACATGGCGGCGAAGGTGGCTGCGGCGGCGCGGGCGCGGCGGCATCTCGTGCTGGTGGCGCGCACCGATGCGGCGGCGAGCGAGGGCATCGACGGCGCCGTGGCGCGGGCGAGGCTCTACCTGGAGGCCGGGGCGGATGCGATCTTCCCCGAGGCGCTGACCACGGCCGAGATGTTCCGGGAGTTCGCCCGCCGCATGCCGGGCGCGAAGCTGCTGGCCAACATGACCGAGTTCGGCCGCACGCCCTTCTTCACGGCCAGCGAGTTCGAGGAGATGGGCTATTCCATGGTGATCTGGCCGGTCTCCTCGCTCCGCGTCGCGAACAAGGCGCAGGAGGAGCTCTACGCCGCCATCCGCCGCGACGGCGGCACGCAGAAGATGATCGAGCGCATGCAGACGCGGGCGGAGCTCTACGCCACCATCGGCTATGGCGATTACGAGGCGCTGGACGCCTCCATCGTGAGGACCGTGGTGCCGCAGGGCATGCCGCAGAAGGGCTGATCACGGGACGGTCCCGCTCGGGCGGCAACGTCCGGGCTCCCGCCGCCAGGATGGAAGCATCCGAATGGAGGATCGAAGAATTCCCGTAGAACCGGGATGAAGTTTGCGCTCGGGCCCAGAGTCTGTTTTTAGATCACCCGAAATCGAAGATCGGGATGGCGAGGGGGAGTCTCGCTCCATTTTCTTGCGAAGGGCCATCCTGAGTTGATGCGCAGGCCCTCTTACTACTCTGGGAAGATCGAGGGGTGACTATGTTCCAGCAGGATGCGCGAACGCGGCGGGGATCGGACACGGCGGAGCCTGGCGCACAGGCTGGGCAGACGGCGAAGCGGAGGTTCGAGGCCCTCAAGGTCCTGGCGACGGTCGATGACATCGCCGGCAGGTTGCATCTCATCCCCTATCCCGCACGCGCCAATGTCGAGTTCCTGCTGCTCGACATCCGGACGCAGCTCCGGGCCGACCATCCCGATCCGGCGAAGCTGCGTGCCTCGCTGATGGCCGTCCAGCGGCTTCTCTCGACCTCCCAGGCTGCGCGGGAACGATGGGCGGAGCAGATGGCCGACCGCCCTGTGCCGCCGGACCCCGCCCCTGCGACGGCGCGCCCATCCGGTTCCCGCCATGGCATGGGCCGGATGGCCGGGCTGCTGGCGGTCGCCTGCCTGGTGGCCGGTGGGGGAATGCTGCTCCGCCCGGATGGCGTGGAGGCGATCCGGGCGGAGCCTGTCTCTT
>NZ_BDLP01000277.1:0-6013 GCF_001950415.1 Roseomonas sp. TAS13 | reverse complement strand
CGCCGACGGGCTGCTGGCCTTGCCGGCCCTGCCGTTGCTGGTGCTGCTGGCGGCCATGGATACCAGCGCCATCGGCCTGCCGCGCGGCGAGACGTCGGCGGATGTCACGCGCATCGTGCTGATCCTGTCCGCCTTCGGCTGGGTCGGCGTGGCGCGGCTGGTGCGCGCCGCCGCCCGCTCGGTGCTGGCGCGGGACTGGGTGCGCGCGGCGCGGGCGCTGGGCGCGGGCGAGGCGCGGGTGCTGTTCCGCCATGTGCTGCCGAGCCTCGCCCCCTCCATCGCCGTGGCCGCCTCGCTCACCGCAGCCGGGGCGATCCTGGCGGAAAGCACCCTCTCCTTCCTGGGACTCGGCATCCAGCCGCCCGCACCCTCCTGGGGCAACATGCTGGCCAATGCGCAGGATCTGGTGCTCTCCGCGCCCGAGGTCGCCATCTGGCCGGGCCTCGCGATCATGCTGGCGGTGGCGGGCTGCACCCTGCTAGCGGATGGTGTCCGCCGGCACTGAGCATGGCCGGAGGAGCGGGAAAACATGCCCTCACAGCCGGAATGACGCCGAGGAAACTTTTTCTGCCCCGCGGATCGGGTTTAGAACGGCCTTGCCTCGAAACCGCCAAAGGCCCCGATCGTGTGCCGATTCCTTGCCTATCACGGTGAGCCCATTCTCATGGATACGCTGGTGGCGACGCCCTGCCACTCGCTGATCCACCAGTCCCTGCACGCCTCCGAGTGCAAGACGGAAACGAATGGCGACGGCTTCGGCCTCGGCTGGTACGGGGAGCGCGAGGTGCCGGGCCTGTATCGCGAGCTGCGGCCCGCCTGGTCGGACGAGAACCTGCTCTCCATTGCCTCGCAGGTCCGCTCGCGCCTCTTCTTCGCCCATGTGCGGGCGGCGACCGGCACGGCCACGACCCGCGCCAACTGCCACCCCTATACGCATGGCCGCTGGCTCTTCATGCACAACGGCCAGATCGGGGGCTGGAGCACGATCCGCCGCCGGGTGGAGGCCCTGATCCCCGACGAACTCTACACCGCCCGGGGCGGCACCTCGGACAGCGAGGCGCTGTTCCTGGCCGCCCTCGCCGCGGGCATGGAGGAGGAGCCGGTCGGGGCGGTGATGCGGACGCTGCACCGGGTGCGCGGGCTGATGGACGAGGCGGGCATCAAGTCGCCGCTGCGCTTCACCGCCGCGTTGTCGGACGGCCGCAGCCTCTGGGCCTTCCGCTGGGCCTGCGACGCCCAGCCGCCCTCGCTCTACTTCCGCCACACCCCGAGCGGGCTCGTGCTGGTGTCCGAGCCGATCGACGAGAACCGGGCCAACTGGCGGGAGGTGCCGCGCGGGCACGCGCTGGTGCTGCATCCGGATGCGGCGCCGGCGATCCAGGCCCTGGAACCGGCGATGGCGCGGGTGGCCTGACGGCCGGGACAGGGGGCGCGCGGTGCCGCACCTCCACCCTGCGATCGCTACTTGCGAATGCATCTCAATATCGAATAACCTGCGGATGTTCCTTCCCGGCCCGTTGCCGGGTCGCGCCGGACCCCTTTCGAGGCACGGAATTGCCGCCATGACCTGCTATCGCTCGATCGGTCTCACCGAACTCGTCGCCCTGATGGCCTCCCACCGCTCCGTCGAGGCCGGCCAATCGCTGCGCCCGGGCGAGCTCGATCCGGAGGAGTTCCAGCGGATCACGGCCTATCTGCACAACGGCACGCGGCTGTCCGCCCCGCCCGCCTACCGTCCGGTCGGCCAGGGCGCGGCACGCTTCCGCCCGGCCGCGGAGCGCTACAGCCGCGCCTGATCCCCGGGCCGGAGGGCCGCTATTCCGCCGCCTCCAGCACCGGCGGCGGCGAGTGCACCCGGATTTCCGGCAGGGCGCCGGTCCAGGCCTCCACCTGCACCAGGCAGGACTGCGCCGCGCAGCCCTGGCCGAGACGGGAGGTGCCGACATCCTGCGTCAGCACGTTGGCATTGCCATGGACGCAGAGGGTCTCGCCGCCGATCTCCTGCGGGTCCCACCAGGCGCCGGTGGCCAGCGCCACCACGCCGGGGCGGATCTCCGCGCTCAGCCGCAGCCCGGCCAGCAGGGCGCCGCGCGTGTTGAAGACCCGCACCACCGACCCGTCAGCGAGGCCACGCGCCGCCGCATCCGCCGGGTGCATCAGCATCGGCTCCCGGCCCTGGATCTTGCTCGCCAGCGAGACGCGCCCGTCATCCATCTGCCCGTGCAGCCGTGTCGCCGGCTGGTAGGAGAGCAGGTGAAGCGGGAAGCGTTCCGCCAGCGGGGCGCCCAGCCATTCGCGCGGCTCGCGCCAGACCGGGTGGCCGGGGATCTCCCCGTAGTTGAAGCGGGCGATGGTCTCGGAGAAGAGTTCCACCTTGCCGGAGGGCGTGTTCAGCGGATTCGCCGCCGGATCGCGCGCGAAGCCGTCGAAGATCGTGAAGCCCTCGTTCGGCGGCGGGATCTCGGCATGGCCCTCGGCCCAGAAGCGGTCGAAATCCGGCACGGCCACGCCGAAATGCGCGCAGGAGCGCTGCCACTGGCCGTAGAGGTGCCGCAGCCAGGCCTCCTCGTCCCGCCCCTGCGTGAAGCGCTCGCGGAAGCCGAGCTCCTCCGCCATGTCGGCCAGCATGTCGTGGTCGTTGCGCGCCTGCCCCTGCGGCGGCACGGCCCGGTGCATGGCGCGTACGAAGCGGTCGGAGGAGGAGGAGCCGATGTCGTTGCGCTCCAGCGTCGTGGTGGCGGGCAGCACGATGTCGGCCATCCGCGCCGGGGCGGTCCACCACGGCTCCTGCACGATCACCGTCTCCACGCGGTTCCAGGCGCGGCGGAAGCGGTTCAGGTCCTGGTGGTGGTGGAAGGGATTGCCGCCCGCCCACCAGATCATCCGGATCTCCGGCAGGGTGATGTCGCGGCCGTTGTAGGACAGCACCTCCCCTGGCCGCTCCAGCAGTTCCACGACACGGGAAACAGGGATGGAAGGTCCGGGATTGCGTGTGGCCGGCAGGTTCACGCTGGGCAGGCGGCGGCGCGGCGTGCCCATGCCGTTCATCGAGCCGTAGCCGAAGCCGATGCCCTGCCCCGGCTCACCGATCCCGCCCAGGGCGCTGGCCAGGGCGACCAGCGCCCACCAGGGCTGCTCGCCATGCTCGGCGCGCTGGAGCGACCAGGTGGCGGTGATCATCGTGGGCGCCCCGGCGGCCTCGCGCGCCAGGCGGCGGATGGTTTCCGCCGGGACCTCGCAGAGTGGCGCGGCCCAGTCCGGGCTCTTCGCCACGCCGTCCGCCTCGCCCAGCACATAGGCGCGCAGCCGCTCCCAGCCCACGGTGCAACGGGCAAGGAAGTCCCGGTCCTCCAGCCCCTCCGTCACCAGCGCGTGCAGCATGGCGAGGACCAGCGCGGCGTCGCTGTTGGGGCGGATGGGCACCCATTCCGCGCCGAGGAATTCCGCGCAGTCTCCACGGAAGGGGGAGATGTTGACGAAGCGAACGCCCGCCTCGGCGGCACGGCGCATCTGCGGCGCGTAGTCGTGGCTGCCCGCCCCGCCCGCCGTGACCAGCCCGTTCTTCAGCGGCAGCCCGCCGAAGCAGAGCATCAGCCGCGCGTGGCGGGCGATGCCGTCCCAGTCCGTCACCGGCCCCTGCAGCACGTCGTTGGTACCCAGCACATGCGGCATCAAGGTCATGCCCGCGCCGTAGGAGTAGTTCGTCACCTGCGCGGTGAAGCCGCCGCCCAGGCCGAGGAAGCGGTGCAGCTGCGAGCGCGCATGGTGGAAGCGCCCGGCCGAGCTCCAGCCATAGGAGCCGCCGAGGATGGCGGCATCCCCCGCCTCCGCCCGCACCCGCCGCGTTTCCTCCGCGGCGAGGCGGATGGCACGGTCCCAGGGCACCGGCACGAAGCGGTCGCGCCCGCGCTCCGACCCGGCGCGCCCGCCGCGCAGCCAGCCCTCGCGGACATAGGGGCGGTCGATGCGGCTGCGCGCATGCACCGCGCCGGGAATGCTGGCCAGCAGCGCCCCTGGCGCCGCGTCGCGTGCGAAGGGCCGGGCCTCGCGCAGCCGGCCGCCTTCCACCACCGCGTCGAAGGCTCCCCAATGGGCGCTGTGCGGATGGGTGCGAGTCATGGCGGGGGCTCTCGTCGGCTGTCGTGCTGCGGTGCGGTGTGCGGGATCAGGCCATCTCTGCCACAGCCTGCCCCTGGGATGGAGGCGGATCATGCCACGGATGGGCCTGCCGGCGGCATATCATGCCTCGGGATGGGTGGGTTGGCGGCGGGCCATGCGGATCATGCCTCCGCGCGCGGAATCCTGCCTCCTCCCCCCTGGGCGCCCGCTTGGATACGGGCCTAGGATGCCGCCTTCCGATCCAGCAGAAGGGCGCCTCCGACATGCCTCCCCGCGCGAACTCCGCCGCTGCCCGCGACGCCGCCTATGTCCTGCATCCCAGCACCGAGCTCAAGGCGCAAAGCCAGAACGGCTCGCTGGTCATCGATCGCGGCGAGGGCGTGCGCGTCTGGGACGAGAGCGGCAAGGAGTACATGGAGGCGGTCGCCGGCCTGTGGTGCGCCTCGCTCGGCTTCAGCAGCGACCGGCTGCGCGAGGCCGCGGACCGGCAGATGCGCAAGCTGCCCTACTATCACGGCTTCGGCGCCAAGTCGCACGAGCCGATGATCGAGCTGGCCGAGATGCTGGTGCAGCGCGCGCCGGTGCCGATGGGGCGCGCCTTCTTCGCCAATTCCGGCTCCGAGGCCAACGACACCGCGGTGAAGATGGTCTGGTACTACAACAACGCCATCGGCCGGCCGCAGAAGAAGAAGATCATCTCCCGCCTGCGCGCCTATCACGGCATCACCGTGGCCGCCGCCTCGCTGACCGGCCTGCCCACCAACCACAAGCTCTTCGACCTGCCGCTGCCGGGCTTCTTCCACGTTTCCACGCCGCACCACTACCACGGCGCCGAGCCGGGCGAGACCGAGGAGGCCTTCGCCTCCCGCCTCGTGGACGAGGTGGAGCAGCTGATCCTGCGCGAGGGGCCGGACACGGTCGCGGCGATGTGGGCCGAGCCGGTGATGGGCGCCGGCGGCGTCGTCATCCCGCCGCGCACCTACTACGAGAAGCTGCAGGCCGTGCTGAAGAAGTACGACGTGCTCTTCGTCGCCGACGAGGTGATCTGCGGCTTCGGACGCACCGGCTCCTACTGGGGCTCGCAGACCTTCGACCTGAAGCCGGACATCGTCGTCTGCGCCAAGGCGCTCTCCTCCTCCTTCCTGCCGATCTCCGGCGTGCTGGTCACGCAGCAGATCTTCGACGGGCTGGCGGAAGGCAGCGCCTCGGTCGGCGTGTTCGGCCATGGCTACACCTATTCCGGCCATCCGGTCTCGGCGGCGGTCGCGATCGAGACGCTGAAGATCTATGACGAGATGAACATGGTCGAGCACGCGCAGCGCGTCGGCGCGCATATGCAGGCCGAGCTGCGCCGCCGCTTCGCCGATCATCCGCTGGTGGGCGAGGTGCGCGGCATCGGCATGATCGGCGCGGTCGAGATCGTTGAGGACAAGGCCAGCCACCGGAACTTCGACGCCGGCAAGAAGCTGGGCTACCGCCTCGCCGCGCTGGGCGAGAAGGAAGGCGTTCTGACCCGCGCCCTGGGCAATGACAGCATCGCCTTCTCGCCGCCGATCATCGCCACCGAGGGCGAGGTGGACGAGATGCTGGAGCGGTTCTCCCGCGCGCTCGACGCCTTCGCGGTGGAGCTGCGCCGCGAGAACCTGACGGTCGTTTGACCAGCCTCGCTTCCACGGGCCTGCCGGGCCGGGCTTCCTGGAGGAGCCCGGCCTTTCCGCTTGCGCTGGGGACCGCCATCGCGCCCGCCGCGGCGGTCCTGCAATCCAAGGCGATGGCGCCCATCGCCCTGGCCTGCCTGCTGCTCTCCGTCCTCGCCGCCCGGCGGGAGCAGGGGCGCTGGCCGCTGCCCGCCGGCCTGCCCTTCTGGATTGCGCTGGCGCTCGCGCTCTGGGGC
>NZ_BDLP01000276.1:0-6021 GCF_001950415.1 Roseomonas sp. TAS13 | reverse complement strand
CGGCAGTGGAGGGCGGCCCCGGCACCGGCCCGGCGCATCTGCGTGGCAATCGCGGCCACACGACCGGTCGCAGTGCCAGCAACGGCGCCTATCTCGGGGGTGGCGGCGTCTATGAACGCGGCCCCGACGGCACCCTGCGTCTCGTGCAGTAATCGGGGGCCCCCCTTCCTGCCTCGCGGGAAGGGGAACCACCGGGAGAAGAAAAAGCCGCCACGGGTCCGTGGCGGCTTTTTCGTGTTCCGGCCTCCCTCCGGGGTGATCCCGGCAAGCGGCGGGGCGGAGGGAGGCTCGCCCCGCACGGCCCTTTCAGGCCGGCACCGGGGCCGGCTGGCTCACCGGGGCGGTCCCGGCGAGCTGGGTCTTCACCAGCTCGGCGAAGCGGCCGTTCAGCGCCACCAGCTCGTCAAAGGTGCCGCGTTCCGTGATGTAGCCGGAATCGAACACCATGATCTCGTCCGCGTCCCGGACGGTGGAAAGCCGGTGGGCGATGATGAAGGTGGTGCGCCCCGCCATCAGGGCCTTCAGCGCCTTCTGCACCCGGGCCTCGGTGGCGGTGTCGAGTGCGCTCGTCGCCTCGTCCAGGATCAGCACCGGCGGATCCTTCAGCAGCGCGCGGGCGATGGAAAGGCGCTGCTTCTGTCCGCCCGAGAGCGTGCTGCCACGCTCGCCGATGAGCGTTTCGTAGCCCTGGGGCTGGCGCATGATGAAGTCGTGCGCCTCGGCCATGCGGCAGGCGTGCTCGATCTGCTCCTGCGTCGCGTCGGGCCGGCCGATCAGCAGGTTCTCGCGGATGGTGCGGTTGAACAGCATCGAATCCTGGAAGACCACGCCGATATTGCCGCGCAGCGAATTCAGCGAGATGTCCCGCAGGTCGTGCCCATCCAGGGTGATCCGGCCGGAGACCGGGTCCCAGAGCCGCTGGAGCAGCGACATGGCGGTGGACTTGCCGGCGCCGGTCTGGCCGACCAGGGCCAGGGTGCGGCCCTGCGGCGCGGTGAAGGAGACGTCCTTGAGGATCAGCGGACCGCCCGGATAGCCGAAGGCCACGTTCTCGAAGCGCACCTCGCCCTTCGCCTGGACGATATCGACGGCGTTCGGCTTCTCCGGCACGGAGGAGCGGGCATCCAGCACGGCGAACATCTCCGCCAGGGCGGGCATCTGCAGCACGGTCTGCGAGGCGAAGGCCACCGCGCCCTCCATGCGGGAGATCAGCATGTTGGCGAAGCCCATGAAGGAGACGATCTCGCCCACCGTCGCCTGCCCCCGCATGTGCAGCCAGGTGCCGAGCAGGAAGATCAGGATGATGCAGATGGTGGAGCAGGCGCGGGTCATCACCGTCACCACCGCCCACCAGTTCAGCACCGGGAACTGGTGCGCCAGGACCTGCTGGATGGTGTCGCCGAAGGCCCGGGTCTCGGCATTGATCCGGGTGAAGGCCTGCACCACCGTCACGTTCGACAGCGCATCCTGCACATTGCCCGCGAGGCCGGAATGGAGCTTCTCCACATGCTCCTGCGCCGCCTGGGTGCGCTTGATCACGAAGATCGAGACGGTGACGAAGATCACCACCAGGGCCATGAGCAGCAGGCCCAGGCGCCAGTTCAGGAAGAGGGTCAGGGGCAGGAGCACGATGGCCGAGAGGAAGGTCATCAGGTGCTCGCGGAAGAAGCCCAGCCAGAGCGAGAACAGCTTGTCCGAGCCGGAGAGCATGATCTTCATGATCCGGCCGGACTGCGTGTCGCCATGGAAGGACAGCGGCAGCGACAGCACGTGCTGGAAGAAGCGGTGCATCGAGACCAGCCGGTTCCGGTGCGACATCCGGTCCGCCAGCAGCGAGGTCGCGACATTCGCCGCGATCCCGGTGAGGCCCACCGCCCCCCAGACCACCAGCAAGGCCATGGCTTGGCGCCAGATCTCGCTGGCGGGCAGGCGGCCGGAGGCGGAAAGGACGTCCACCACCCGCCCGAACAGGACGGGCTCCAGGAACTGCAGCCCGGCCAGGGCCAGAGCGGAGAAGGCGAGGCCGATCGCGACCCATTTGTCTGGCGCCAGGAGACCCAGCACCCTGGCGTAGAGGCGGATGAAATGCATGCGGCTCCCTCACCTTGCCGGCACAAACTCCGTCAGCCGGCGATGGGCCGCAAGCCCGGGGCACGCCGGCCGGTCAGGGCGGGAACGCGTCATCCCCGCTTCGGCTGACCATGCCGGGCCGCTTTTTTCCACCGGTGCGCGGCGCCCGGCCCGACATGCCGCGCGAGGCGCCACCGATGGCGCAAGCGCGACCAGGCGGCCGGGCCGCGAAGCCCACCGCCAGCCGGAATGGGCGAGCCGGAACCGGATCGCCCCATGGGAACGCGCCAGCCGGAAGGAGGAACCTCCGGAGCGGCGCAGCAGATCCTACTTCGGTGCCAGGACCATGATCATCTGGCGGTTCTCCAGGCGCGGCATGGATTCCACCTTCACGGTGTCGCCCAGCTCGGTCCGGATCCGCTCCAGCACCTTGGCACCCAGATCCTGGTGCGCCATCTCGCGGCCGCGGAAGCGAAGCGTCACCTTGACCTTGTCGCCTTCCTCGATGAAGGAGCGCGCGGCGCGCATCTTCACCTCGTAGTCGTGGTCATCGATGTTCGGCCGTACCTTGATCTCCTTGATCTCGACGACCTTCTGCTTCTTGCGGGCCTCGTTGGCCTTCTTCTGCTGCTCGTACTTGTACTTGCCGTAGTCGGTGATCTTGCAGACCGGCGGATCGGCGTTCGGGCTGATCTCCAGGAGATCCATTCCCACATCATAGGCACGCAGCAGGGCCTCGCGCGCGCTCATCACGCCGAGCATCTCGCCGTCCTGATCGATCAGGCGGACCTGCGGGACGCGGATATCCTCGTTTACCCGCGGACCGTCGCGGGTGGGAAGCTGGTTCGGAATAGGGCCTCGGGCCAGGGTTAGCTCCTGTTACGGTTTCGTAGGGATGATTTTATGGTGCGCGGCTCAGGCCGCTGCAACCATGTTCTCGCGCTTGGCATCGGGCGGGACGGCTTCCGCCGCCAGCTTCGCCACGGCCTCGTCCAGGGACAGGGTCTCCTGTTCGCGCCCGGGCAGGCGGCGCAGCACGATCTTCCCTTCCTCGGCCTCGCGCCGTCCGATCACCACCATCAGCGGCACGCGGCCCGCGATATGGTCCGCCACCTTGCGGTTGATCTTCTCGTTGCGCGTGTCGAGCTCCACCCGGAGCCCGGCGGCACGCAGCGCCTGTCCCACCTGCTCGGCATAGGCATCGGCATCGCTGACGATGGTCGCCACCACCACCTGCACCGGCGCGAGCCAGAGCGGGAAGCGGCCGGCATGCTGCTCGATCAGGATGCCGATGAAGCGCTCGAAGCTGCCCAGGATGGCGCGGTGCAGCATGACCGGGCGCTTGCGGCTGCCGTCCTCGGCCACGTACTCGGCGTCCAGGCGCTCCGGCAGCACGAAATCCACCTGCAGCGTGCCGCACTGCCAGTCGCGGCCGATCGCGTCGCGGAGCACGAATTCCAGCTTCGGGCCGTAGAAGGCGCCCTCCCCCGGGTTCATCTCGTATTCCACATTGGCGATGCGGCAGGCCTCGTGCAGCGCGCCTTCCGCGTGGTCCCAGACCTCGTCCGTCCCGGCGCGCTTCCCCGGGCGGTCGGAGAACTTCACCCGGAAGTTCTCGAAGCCCAGGTCGCGGTAGATGGCGGAGAGCAGCGCCACGAACTTGACCGTCTCGCCCGCGATCTGCTCCTCGGTGCAGAAGATGTGCGCGTCGTCCTGGGTGAAGGAGCGCACCCGCATGATGCCGTGCAGCGCGCCCGAGGGCTCGTAGCGGTGGCAGGCGCCGAACTCGGCCATGCGCAGCGGCAGCTCGCGGTAGCTGCGCAGGCCCTGGTTGAAGATCTGCACGTGGCAGGGGCAGTTCATCGGCTTCAGCGCGAGGACGCGGTCCTTCTCGGATTCGTCCTCGACGGTCGCGATGAACATGTTCTCGCGGAACTTCTCCCAGTGGCCGGAAGCGATCCAGAGCTTGCGGTCCACGAGCTGCGGGGTGCGGACCTCCTGGTAGTCCGCATCGTCCAGCCGGCGGCGCATGTAGTCCTCCAGCGCCCGGTAGAGCTTCCAGCCCTTCGGGTGCCAGAAGATGGAGCCGACCGCTTCCTCCTGGAGGTGGAAGAGGTCCATCTCCTTGCCGATCTTGCGGTGGTCGCGGCGCTCGGCCTCCTCCAGCCGGAGCAGATAGGCATCCAGCTCCTTCTGGTCGCGCCAGGCGGTGGCGTAGATGCGGGACAGCATGGCGTTGCGGTGGTCGCCACGCCAATAGGCCCCGGCCACCTTCATCAGCTTGAAGGCGGAGCCGATATCGCCGGTCGAGCGCATATGCGGCCCGCGGCAGAGGTCGAGCCAATCGCCCTGGCGGTAGATGCTGATCGGCACGTCCGCCGGCAGGTCACGGATCAGCTCGGCCTTGTAGCGCTCGCCCTTCTCCTCGAAGAAGCGGATCGCTTCCTCGCGCGGCCAGACCTCGCGCACGAAGCCCGCGTTGCGCGCGACGATCTCGCGCATCTTCGCCTCGATCGCCGGGAAGTCCTCCGGGGTGAAGGGCTCGTTGCGGGCGAAATCGTAGTAGAAGCCGTCCTCGATCGCCGGGCCGATGGTGACCTGGGTGCCGGGGAAGAGCTCCTGCACCGCCTCGGCCAGCACATGCGCCGCGTCGTGCCGGATCAGCTCCAGCGCCTCCGGGTCCTTGCGGGTGACGAAGCGGAGGCTGGAATCCACCTCGACCGGGGTGGCGAGGTCCACCAGCTTCCCGTCCAGCTCCATGGCGAGCGCCGCCTTGGCGAGGCCGGGACCGATGGCGGCCGCGACCGTCGTGCCCGTCACCGCCCCGTCGAAAGAACGGGTGGATCCGTCGGGCAGAGTGATCACGGGCATGGGCGCGGGCCGTTCCTTGCGTGGGGAGGGGTGTGAAACAAGGCGCGACCTTTGGGACCGCGCCCGCAACACGTCAAGGTGGGGCAGATGGTGACGGTGCCGGCAGCACGTCCAGGCCGCGCAGGGCTGTCATGACGGCAGCGGGGTCCAGGCTGTCCAGCGGCAGGCGTTGCAGCGACGCCGCCCTGTCCCCGCGCGGCGCGGTGAGCGCGGGATCGCTGTCCGCGCCGAACAGGGTCAGGGTCGGGCTGCCCACCGCCGCCGCCAGATGGGTGGGGCCGGTGTCGTTGCCCACGGTGAAGGCGGCCCGGCGGAGCAGCGCCGCCAGCTCGAAGAGCGAGGTGCGGCCGGTCAGGTCGATGGCGTCCGGCCGCTCCGCGCGCACCGCTCTGGCCAGCGGTGCCTCGGAGGGGCCGCCCACCACCACGGATGGCAGGGGCAGCAGCGCCGCCAGTGCCGGGAAATGCGGCCAGCGCTTGGCAGGGCGGCTCGGGCTGGCGCCCGGTACCAGCGCGGCGAAGAGTTCCGGCAGGCCGAGATGCGACAGGTCGGCATCCAGCCAGCCCAGATCCGGCGGCGGGAAGTCGTGGATGCCGGCCATCTCCAGCTGTTCCCGCTGCCGTTCCAGCGTGTGCATGGAATCGCGCAGCGGATTGCTGTGCGGATGACTGGCGCCGCGCGCGATGCCCGACCACTCGGGACGGCCGCCGACCAGCAGGCGGTAGCGCGAGGAGCGCCCCGAGGTTTGCAGGTCATAGACCCGGTCGAAGCGCCCGGCCCGCAGCCGGCGCGCGAGGCGCAGCAGGCCGGCGGGCCCGCTCGGCCGCTCGTCCTGCCAGACCTCGTCGAACCAGGGCATGTGCCGGGTGAAGTCCACGAAGGCCTTCGTGGTCAGCAGGGTGACATGGGCGCCCGGATGATGCGCGCGGATCGCCGCGAAGGGGCCGAGGGCCAGCACGACGTCGCCCAGGGCCGAGAGCTTGATGACCAGGATCCTCACAGCAGCTCCCGATACACGCTGTCTCTTGATCACAAGTCTCGACGTCAGCATAGAGAGGTGTAGATCTCGGTGGTCGCCGT
>NZ_BDLP01000275.1:0-6026 GCF_001950415.1 Roseomonas sp. TAS13 | reverse complement strand
GAGGTCCTGCGCGAGCAGGCCGACGCGCTGCAGGAACTCGCCAGGCGTTGAGCGACCCGGAGTTCCTGGAGGCCGATGTCGTGCTGTTCCTGCACGACCAGGCCCTGCGGGAGTATGGCGGGATCCAGGGCGTCAAGGACGAGGGCATGCTGCACAGCGCGCTCGGTCGTCCCGAGAACAAGCTCGTCTACGCCGATACCGGCATCCCCAACCTGTTCGATCTGGCCGCGGCTTATGCTTACGGTCTCGCGGCCAACCACCCCTTCAACGATGGCAACAAGCGGACCGCCTGGGGCTGTTGCGTGCTTTTCCTCAAGGCCAATGGTGTCGAACTCGACGTCGCCGCGCCACAGGCCGTGGAGCAGATGCTGCGACTGGTCGAAGGCAGGCTGGACGAAGCGGCCTTCGCGGCGTGGCTACGGGTCAGCCGGCGCGGCTGATGCCGGGGAGGATCGGCCGGACAGACGTGATCTGGCCGTCCGGACAGAACGATGTGTGAGGCGCGCTCAGGCGCTGCCCTGCCTCGCGTCGAGGGCCTGCTCGATGGCCTCGCAGGCCCAGTTGCCGGCCTCGGTGCCATCCGCCATCACGACGACCTTGCGGCCGGCTCGCACGACCGCAGCGAGGCTGGCCAGAACGTGCTCGGGTAGGGGAGCGCCCGGGACCAGACCTTCGGGCAGGAGCCAGAGGCAGTCTTCCGGCTCGATCGTGTTTCCCGGCTCATCCAGCTTGTGCAGCACCGCCTGGAAGGCACGGTCCGTGACCAGGCCGAGCGAGAAGGCAGGACCGCTGCCCAGGAGCAGTCTGCCATCGCCGTTATAGACGGCTCCGGCCGGAACGCCCGTCCCATCAGCTGCCGGCATGCGAGGCGCACAGTCTGAGCAAAGTGGTCAGAGCCTTCATGATGACCGTCCTTTCAGTCGCACTCCGACACCTCCACCATTCTCCGGAATGAACTCGACACCGGCAGACTCGAACGCCAGACGCAGTCTCGAAACGGTGCTCGGACGAGGCTCCGTATTGCCCAGCTCGAAGTCAGCGATTGTACGTGTGGGGACCCCTCCGGCTTCTGCCAACTTCTCTCGAGACCAATTCAGGAGACCCCGGGCTGCGCGGCTCTGCGGAGGTGTAATCGCATTTTTCATGCGAAAACCCATTGCGGAAATTGCATGTTATATGCGAAATCCTGTGGACCGACATACGCGAAGCGGCCGAGAAATGGGCTCCTACCCCCACGGCTCGGCCTGACCGCAGCTGCTGAAGGGATCAGCCGGCCATGGCTACGCATGCCCGTATCACAGACCGCCACCGAAGCAGAGGTGGCCTTTCCCGCCGTGCGGCGCTTGCCGCACTCGCGGTGGGCAGCCTGACCCTTGCCGCCTTCCGCGACGCCGTGTCGAAGGCCGGGCCATCCGATGATCCGGACGCGAAGCTGCTGCGCCTCCATGCCGAATGGAGGAACGCCTACGCCGCCCTGGCGGTGCTACAGACCCGGGCACGGACCCTCGCGGACGAGGACCGCCTCAAGCCCGAACTCGATGCCGCCACCGACTGGCTCTCCGAGGTCGAGCAGACGCTGATTGCGACACCAGCGCAGGGGTGCGACGGCCTGCGAGCCAAGCTTCGGGTGGCTCAGAGGCTGGAGAACCGGGGACATCTGCGATCCCTGCCCGTGATTCCCCGGCATGGTGGCGAATACATCGCCTGGTCCATCGCCCGCGACCTGCAGAACCACGGCTGAGGGCACTCTGGCGCCCCGCAGACGTTCATGGACAGTCCGCGGGGGGTCGATACGGAGCGACGGCAAAGGCAATGCCATCGCGTTCCGAAGGAACTCACCGGAGCATTCGTCGTGCCGGTCGGGCATCTGCGGACAGGGGCTGCTCAATGCGGCACGGGCGGCTTCCTCGAAGCCTGCCTTGTGCTGGCCCGAAGCCACAAGGTGCGGGGAACCCGCAAACTGACCCTGGATCAGCCGCGGAGGAGCAGGGCGGACCGCAAGGCGGATCCGGAGACAGCATCGGCGAGGGCGGCGAAGGGATACAGGGCGAGGCGCCACGGTCCCACGCCGATGCTGCCTTCCACGAGATCCGGGTACACCGCGAAGCGGTAGTAGAGCAGTGCGATCAGGACCGGCACCACGATCATGGCCAGCCGCGACAGAAGGTGCCGTACCAGGATCGGCGCGAGATGGCTGGCGATCTCGCAGGCAACACGATCCGGTGTCAGGTCGAGCCTGGCCTGCAACGTCGTGAAGGCGCTCCTGAAGAACGCCACCCCGGTGCCGTCTCCGCTCATCTCGGGTTCCGCGGTCTGCTGCCACCAGTCGCGTATCGTATGGAAGATCATCATGCGCGCATACTCACGGGGCCGCTGGCGCGTCACCCACCAGACACGCAGGCAGGGCCAGGCGGCGCGTCCGCCGGCAACGATCGCATAAGCCGACCACAGCAGGGTTCCACCCACCGCCAGGCCGGCCAGGATGCGTTCCGCCTCGGGCAGGCCAGCTGTCGCGGCCGCCGTGTGCAGCACCAGCATGAAGGCCAGCGGCAGGAGGGACGGCCAGATGGTGCCGACAAGCCGGTCCACCATGAAGGCATCCAGCAGCGCCCGGCCGAGCGGGCCGGAAATGCCCTTGCCGGTCTCGAAGGCCGTTTGGAGACGGTCTCCCAGCCTTCCAGCGGCGAATTCGCCAGCGAATCGGCCCGCAGCCGTAACCGTGCTCTCGATCAATTTAACAACCTCAGGTAGTAGATCCTGATCTAAACCGAACCGGATCGAATTCCGCAATGGCCACGGCATCCCGGCTCCTGCTGGCCGATCTCACCGCCCTGTTCATGGCATCCAGCAGTTCCGAACTGCGTCCTGTGGACCTGGCCCTGGGCATGCTGTCCCCCGATCCCATCACGGTGCCCTCGGTCCGCCAGGACAGGAAGCAACCGGACCGGTGCCCCTATCGGCTGGCTGAGGCCGCCGAACGCCTCGTGCGAAGTGCTGGGCGAAGCTGGCCGGGCTTCGGTGAACCGCAGGCCGATCTGGCGGCCCTGGCACTCATGCGGGCCGGCTTGCCGGTGCCGCTCATGGCCACCGTTCCGGAACTGGAAAAGGAAATCCTGGCCCACCTTCCGGCCCTTCCACGGGATGCCCTGCAGCAACTCGCGCTGGAGGTAGCCAACCTGCGGCATCGCAAGCTGCGCCGTGCCGGGATGCTTCGCATGCCGGTCGAGGCCCAGATCCTCCGGCGACCAGCGGACGACGGACAGGGATGGCTGGGACATGTGACGGATGCCGCCCGGCGGATGGCCGGACTGAGCCGTGAGATGCTGGGAGGCATGCCATTCATGCGGGACTTCGAGAAGAAAGCCGAGGAGGCGGTGCGGAAGCTGGGCAAGGCCAACATCCTGGTGGCGGGACGCTCCGGCGTGGGCAAGAGCACCCTCATCAACACGGTCTTTGGCCGGGAGGTCACAAAGGTCGGGATGGGGCGGCCGGTCACCCAGGACATCACCTGGTTCGAGCCGGAGGGCCTGCCGGTGCGCCTGTGCGACACCAAGGGCCTAGAGATGGAGGCCTTCGACGCGACGCTGGCCGCGCTTGCCGGCGAGATCGAGAAGGCCAATGCCAGCGGCCGGGCGGAGGACAGGATCCATGTCCTCTGGCTCTGCATCGACGAGCCGGGAGCCCGGGTACAGGACGGCGAGGTCCGTATCGCCGAACTCTGTGCCCGGCACGGCATCCCGGCCATCGTCGTGCTGACCAAGGCCATAGGCCCCCGTGCCTTCGAAGGGGCCGTCCGCAAGATCCTGCCCGGCGCCTGCGGCGTGGTGCGTGTCCTGGTGGAGCCCTGGGACGACCGGACACCCTTCGGCTTGCCTGAGCTGGTCCAGGTGACCCACGATACCCTGCCAGCCGCGAAGGCCGCCTTCGAGGCGGCGCAGCAGGTCGACCTCACGCGCAAGCGCAAGACTGCCCTGAAGATCGCGGCGGCTTCCTCGGCAACGGCCGCGGCCGCCGCAGCCGTGCCTATCCCCATAGCGGACGCCGCCGGCGTGTTCGCCATGAACACCGGCATGATCGCCGGCATCGCCGCCGCCATGGGTGTCCCGATGACGCGCGACAACGTCCTGACCCTGGCCGGTTCCATGCTGGGGGCACTGGCCGTGGCGGGTGGCGGCCGCCTGATCGCGGGACAGGTCCTCAAGCTGATTCCGGGGATCGGCTCGGTCGTGGGCGGCGTCATCACGGCCGGCGTCGCCGCCTCGGCGACTTACGGCCTGGGCTACGGCTTCGTCGAATTCCTCTGCCGGTACCACACGGATGCGGGGCGGATGCCGGAAGGCGAGGAATTGCGCGAAGGCTTCCAGCAGTTCTGGGAGACCTGGAAGGAGAAGGAGAAGCGGCCGCCGGGCGATGCAGCTATTCCCGTGCCGGCGTAGGATCCTGATCGCTTGCCAGGCCATCCGCGGGCAGGCTGAAGACGAAGTGCGATGTCAGGGACGAGCTACAACGATCTCGCCCCTGAAGCATCGCGCCGGTGGTCGACCGGTGCCCCGTCCTGCCCGTGACGATGAGGTTGTCAGCCCTTGAGCCCGAAATCCGCCACCCTTCCTGGCCTGTCCCTGGAAGCCGCCGACCTGATGCTGAGCGAGTTGCTGAGGCTTCGCTCCGACGTGAAGGCGATGACGGGCGTCCGGGAGGTGCCGGCGCTCGACCCGTTGTTCATCAATGCCATGACGATACGGGAGAACATGCTCGCCATCACCCGGCGAGCCCCCACGGTGTCATCAGCCGGAACGGGTTCCGGGACGGGATCGGCTTCACCGCCCGGGAAGGAAGCAGGTGACGAGACGATGAAGAAGTACAGCCACACCGCTCTGAAGGACGCGGTGAACGCCGTTCCGAAGGATGTCCGGGAAAAATCCTATGCGATGTTGCCAAGCGAGCATCAGGCCGCAGCCCGTCGCATCGAGGAACTTGCCGGGCACAGGAACCGCGGCAACCTCCAGATCGACGTCCATCCGCAGCTCGTCGCGATGGCGAAGCATGAGCTGCGCCTCGCTGGCACCGGTCCCACCGTCACGGCTCTGGCAAGACACGCCCTCCGGGAGCTTCCCACCGATGAACGCGCCGATGGCAACGTGTGCTGGCTCATCGCGCCGTCGCACTGGCTGACCGAGGACTACCTGATCCCGCTTCTGACGAAGCGCTACGCGGAGCGGCGTGACCGGGTCCTGGATGAAGCCCGGAAGATCCAGCGTGCGGAACAGATCGGAGCCGAACATGCCGCCACGATCAACGAGGCGGGTGACACCCTGACGTTCCATCTCAGGAAACGGCGCCCTCTCTCTCGAGCCGAGGCCGAAAAACTGGCTCGTGCACCGGCTCGCATGACGTACCGGAGCCAGGTCGACGCCTTCATACGGACGTTCGAGCAAGTTCTTCAGAAAAAGGCGGATAACAAAGAATAATGCGCCGGAAATGAATGCCGGTCAAAGGGCGGAATTGTCCATTTCCGTCCTGTGACCGCGAGGTGGCCATGGCCGGACACTCATGGCCATGAACACGCATCCTTCCCACGCCCCTCCGATGCCGATCACCGCTCCGGACGCATCCCGTCCGTCAGCACACTGGTCCCTGCCTCCGCGGTGTAAGCGGATTGGGCATCGCCGGCTTGGCCGCGGTGCTCTCCGATGATCACACCCGATCCTGGCGATCGCCTGCTCACCCTGGCCGAAGTCACCGAGCGCCTGGGTGTCTCAGCCCGCACGCTGCGACGCTGGCGTCAGCGCCGCCTGCTCCCTGCCATTCGCATCGCCGGCACCGTGCGGATCCGCCTCGCGGACTTCGAGCGCGCGCTTGCCGGCGCCACCCCCGCGCGCAGATCCGTCAATGACTGAGCAGGATCGATGCCCTGGCAGGCGACGTGCGTCCACCATTTCGCTGAAGCAGCCGCCTTCCCGCAACCCTTCGCCCCGGCCGGGACGTGGCATCTCGCCGCTCCTGTCACGCCCGCCACGGGCCCTGTC